>NZ_BAOX01000183.1:0-9958 GCF_000813105.1 Rhodococcus sp. BS-15
GGGCCCCGCCGCCGCGGTGACCATCGCGATCAGCGCAACACCCAGGAACACCAGCATCAGACGGGTCGGCTCGGCGCGCACACCGAGGGCCCTCGCTGCGTCGTCCCCCATCTCCAACATCGGCAGCCGACGCGAGAGAACCGCCAAGCCCGACGCGATGACGACCGACACGGCCAGCACGGGCCCCACCTGCGACCATCCAAGCCCGTTGAGGGTGCCCGCACCCCACACGGCGGCCGCGATCGCGTCGTCCAGGTCGGCCCTGATCACGAGCCAGGTGTTGACCGAGGCCAGGACGGCACTGACGGCGATCCCGACGATGATCAACCGAAAGCCCTGCACCCCGCGCCGGTACGCGAGCAGGTAGACCACGGCCGCCGTCGCGAGTCCGCCGATGAGCGCGCCCGCTCCGGTCCGGTAGTAGCCACCACCGAGAGCGAGGATGACCACGAGAGCGCCGGTGTAGGCACCGGTGCCGAATCCGATGATGTCGGGGCTGCCCAACGGATTTCGCGTCAAGGATTGAAAGACCGCGCCCGATACGCCCAGGGCGGCTCCGAACAGGAAGGCCAGTGCCACTCGGGGAAACCGCCACTCCATCACCACGATCTCGGTGAGGCGCGGCGCGTCGCCGAACACCGCCGCGAGCACCTCGTTCGGCGGAATGTAGAAGTCGCCGGTACCGACCGCGACGACGGAGACCACCACTGTGACGAGAAGCAAGGCCGCGCAGACGCCGACCGTTCGGATGTCGATCCGGCCGTCCACTCGATCCCGAACTCGCACGACCCACAGCCTTCGGCCGAAATCGATGTCGCCGCCGCGTTGTCCACGGGTCACAGTCCGCTCGCCTTCTTCCGGCGAACCAGCACGATCAACACAGGCGCGCCGACGAACGCGGTGACGATACCGACCTGCAGCTCCCCCGGCCTGATCACGATGCGTCCGACCACATCGGAGAGCAGCAGCAAGCCCGGTGCCGCGAACACCGTGTAGATCAGAATCCAACGCTGGTCCGGTCCGACGAACCACCGCACCATGTGCGGAATCATCAGTCCGACGAATCCGATGGGCCCGGCCGCCGCCGTCGCAGCGCCGGCGAGCAGAGTCACTGCGACGACACCGACGATTCGCGTACGAATCACATTCGCCCCCAACGACTGGGCCAGATCGTCGCCGAGAGCGATCGCATTGAGGGGACGTGCGATCAACGCCGCCAGGAAGACTCCGAGCGCGATGAACGGGGCGACCTCGGACGCGATGTCCAGACCTCGACCGGCCAACGACCCGGCTCCCCAGAACCTCATCCTGTCGAAGGCATCCGGATCGAGCAACAGCATGCCCGAGGTGACGCCGCCCAGTACCGCACCGAGCGCAATTCCGGACAGCGTCAACCGAATCGGAGTGGCACCGGCTCGCCCCAGCGACCCCAGCGCGTACACCACGATCGTGGCGGCCACTGCCCCGGCGAACGCGAACCAGATGTAGGACCCGATGCCGGTGACACCCAGCACGCCGACGGCGATCGCGACGAAGAACGCCGCCCCGGCGTTGACGCCGAGAATTCCCGGGTCGGCCAGCGGATTTCGCGTCATCGCCTGAATCAGCGCACCGGCCACCCCGAGCGCGACTCCGACGAGCAACCCCAGAACCGTACGCGGGAGCCGCAGTTCACGGACGATCACGGATTCGGTGGATCCATCGGCGTGCAGCAGCCCGCGCCACACCTCACCGATCGGGATGTACTCGGTGCCCACCGAAATGCTCACCAGGCACAGCACTGCCAGAACACCGACGACGACGAACAACCCCGCGGCCCGACGCGCATCGGTGCGAGCGAGACCACCGACGAATGCCGGAACATCTCGCTGTTCCGGCTCGTCGCCCACGCTCGCCCTCACCCGATTCACACCACCGATCGCACCCTCGCGCTCACAGCGGACTTCACGATCTCACCGCTGCGAACAGCAATGTTGGACAGCAACGACGAGGTCAGACCGTGTGTGTGCTCGGTGCCGCCCTGCAGGTAGATCGAACCAGCACTCGGTTCGCGCGTCACGAGTCGGTAGTCACGCGTCACGCGAGGACCGCGAGAGTCGTATTCGACGGCGTCGAACAGCGGACCGAGGATCTCGGGCAGATCGAGGGACGTGAAGCCTGTGGCATAGACGACAGCGTCGCACAGTATGTCCTCGGCCAGTCCCGTCGGGCCGTGCTCGACGGAGGCACGCACGCCCGACGGCTCCTCGGTGGCCCCGATCAACCGTGATGCTCCGTGCACGAACAATCGGCGCTGCCCGCTGACTCGCTCGGCGTACTCGCGCGCGTACAACTCCTCGATCAGAGGCAGGTCGACGGCGGAGTAGTTGGTGCCGCGGTGATACCGCAGCAGCTGCTCGCGCAGCGTGTGCGACGACGAGTAGAAGTCGTCGACGGCCGTCGGATCGAAGATGCGATTGGCATAGGGGCTGTCGTCGGCCGGGCTGTACCCGTACTTGCGCAACACCGCGTGCACCGACGCATCGCTGTACGTCGAGTGCAGGTAGTCCACCACCTCGGCGGCACTCTGCCCGGCACCGACGACGACGAAGGTGCGATGCGTCCGCGACGGCAACCGATCGAGGTGGCCGAGGAGATCGTGATTGTGGAACTGCCGCGCCGACGCCGTGACCCCGTCGGGCAGGGTTGCGGTCAGTCCTCCGGCGAGCACGATGTTGCGCCCCCGCACGGTCCCGGTTCGCCGGCCCTCGGTTCGGACGCCGTAGCCGTCGCCGGTGTCGACGATGTCGACCGCCCGGGTGCCGTACAGAACGGTCGCGTCGACCTTGCCTGCGGCCCACGCAAGATAGTCGTGGAACTCGAGCCGGCTCGGGAAGAACGTCTGCAGGTTGATGAAGTGATTGAGCCGCCCCTGCTCCGAAAGATATGCCAGAAACGTGTACTCACTGCTGGCATTGCGCTGGGTCGCCAGGTCCTTGAGAAAGGAGATCTGCATCGTCGTACCCGGTAACAGCATTCCTGGATGCCAGGCGAACTCGTCCTTCGACTCGACGAAGCACGCCGTCAATCGCTCTGCGGGAGAGCATGTTCGGTTGTGTTCCTCGATCGCGATGGCCAACCCCAGATTGGACGGCCCGAATCCGACGCCGACGATGTCGTAGTTCTCGTGCGACGTCATCGAACGCTCGCCCCCGACATCTGATCGAGTGCGCCCGGAACCGGCTCGGACGGGTCGACTCCGAGGGCCACGATCTCGTTGGCAGAATCGACGTGCACCACCGACGGGGTGTGCGCGGACAGCTCGGAGTCTTCCACCTGACGGAACGACATGATGATCACCAGATCGCCCGGGGACACCAGATGCGCTGCTGCTCCGTTGATTCCGATGACACCGGAACCGGGGTGTCCTTCGATCACGTAGGTCACCAGGCGCGCTCCGTTGGTGATGTCGACGACGTGGACCTGTTCACCCTCGATCAGATCGGCGGCGTGCATCAGAGTCGAATCGATGGTGATCGAGCCGACGTAGTGCAGATCGGCGTGAGTGACGGTGGCACGGTGAATCTTTCCACCCAACATGGTGCGATGCATCAGGCGTCTTCCTCCTTCTTCCGGACGAGATACGGGGCGACGCTGGCGAGCTTCTCGCAGGTTTCGTCGAATTCACGATCGGGAGTCGACTGGCCGACGATGCCGGCACCCGCACGCAGCCAGGACGATCCGCGCTGCTCGTAGACCGCTCGAAGCACCAGCGCTGCTTCGAGTTCCCCCGTGGACGACGCCTTCACGACGGCACCCGAGTACAGGCCGCGAGAGTCGTCGAGCCTCCCGATGGCCTCGATGGCCTCGCGTTTGGGAATGCCCGATGCCGTGACGGCCGGGAACAGAGCTCCGAAGGCATCCCAGCAGGACAGGTCCGCACGCAAGCGTGCCCGCACGGTCGACGCGAGGTGCTGGACGCTTCCGCGCTCGCGCACACTCATGAAGTCCGACACGGCGGTCGACCCGGGGTGTGCGATCGATTCCAGCTCCTCGAACGAGGTGCGAACGGACACAGCGTGTTCGGTGATTTCCTTGGGGTCCTGCTCGAGATCGGACTTTGCTGCGGAGTCGGCATCCGAACCCAAGCCGAAAGCCCGTGTGCCTGCCAACGGTTCGGTGATGACCACACCGTCTTCATCCACGGACGCAACCAGTTCTGGGCTGAAACCGGCGGCACGCAGGTCACCCAGGTGCAGCAGGAACGAACGAGCCGGGGTGTTCGCTGCTCGCCCGGCCCGGTAGGTGCCCGGCATGTCCAGAGCGAACGGAATACGCACCGTGCGAGAGAGAATGACCTTGCCGTAGTCGCCGCGGTGAATTTCCTCGACGGCCTGCGCCACCCGAGCGCGATAGTCGTCGAGATCGCCGCCGACATCGATCGAGTGCACCGTCGGAGGCTCCTCGACGGAGGCGGCGGTGAGCACGGCGAGCACCGCGGCGCGGTCCTCATCGCTCCCGGTGACCTCGACGTCGTCGCAGTCGTGGCCGAATTCGACCTCGACTCGCGGCACGACCAAGTGGGCGAGCACCTCGTCGGACTCGGAGTCGGACTCGGCGATGGCGTCGTGCAGGTGAGCGGCGAACCCGAATCCGACGAATCCGTACGCATTCCAGGATTCGCGAGTCAGACCGTCGCAGGCCTCACGCAACGCTGCCGACGGACTACCGGACCACCGACGCACCGTCGGCTCGCCACTCCCGAACGTCGTCGTGACGACATCCGGTTGCAGGACGATGCGAGCGACCACGCCGCCCGCGAACACCCAGCGCCCTCTGTCCTCGTACACGACGTACTCGTCGAACAAGCCGGACTCGGCCAACGTGACCACCGTCTGCAACCCGCGCTGCAGGATGGTCGTCTCGGCCGTGCCCGACGCCGTTTCTTCGACAACGGTCATCTGTATGTGCACTCCTGACGGTGAATCGGTCCGAGACCGCGCATCGCGCGTAACTGACATGCCGAGAGCATCGCTACGCGCCTTCGATAGGCAACGCTAACCTAACTAGCGCGAGCGCACAACGGCTTCGACAGCACCGGGCGCCCGCTGCAGGTCGAGGACGGCGATACCCCAGCCGACCAGACGAGACGCCGTCACCGCCAGTCCCGCTGTAGCTGCCACCGACTCGAATTCGGCTCTGGTCCGCACTCCGCTGCCGTGCATGCACAGCATCAGCAGATCGAACTCGGCCTGATCCTCGTTGATCGACTGCTCGTCCGACAGTCGTTCCACCACAATCAATTTGCCGCTCTCGGACACCCCTGCTGCGGCGCTCGACAGAAGCAACGCCAGATCGTCGTCGCGATAGTGGCCGGTGACCTCGAGCAACAGGTACGCGTCGAATCCGCCCGTGGGGGTCGTACGAGGTTCGGCCATCACACTCTGAGCGCACTCGGTCACGCGCGCCGGAAGTTCCGGCCACGTCTGCAGATCGCGTCGAACGAGGCCCAGTTCGCTGGGCAAGCCGAGAACGGTTGCCGACATCGAGTCATGGCCCGTCAGGATCGAGCCGAGCACCACACCGGAGGCCGCACCGGTCACCGCCAACGTCGACACGTCGTCGAACGAATAGTCCTGCACCAGAGCCGGACCGAGAAACGCCGCCTCGTCGGCGATGTGGTTGTGGTGCAGTTCGGTCAGCCGAGGCGAGCCTGCGAGGTCCTCGCTCAACGTCTTGCCGGTCAGCAGGCTCGCGCTGGCCCCGCCGGTGCGCAGGCTCTCCGCGAGGCCGGTGATCGACAATTCCACTCGCGCCTCGATGCCCTCGAAGTCGAGCCAATGCGAGATCCAGTCGTCACCGAGCATGGCTTCGCCGATATCGGCGAGGATCAATCCGCCGTCCGAGTCCTCGGTGAGCACGTCGACAGCCCGCAGGTAGCGGACGAATTTCGCCAGGGCACGCGTATCGGTGCCGGTGGCCGTAGCCAGTTCACGGACGGTGCGTACGCCGCGGGAGACATGCAACGGGATGCGCAACGTGTTGGCGGCCCTGATCGCGAAGGGGGAGAACATCTCTGCTCGTTCGGCCAGCCTGTCGAACGGCTCGGACTCGCGGGCGGCCAGATCGGGAACTTCCGGATCGTCCGCGCGGGTGAGAACCTCTGCGCGACGCCAGTAGCCGGTTACCTCGACCATCTCGGGCGGCAGGGCGCGATCCTCGCGCAGGTATCGCCTGATTC
Source organism: Rhodococcus sp. BS-15 (assembly GCF_000813105.1). NCBI lineage: Bacteria > Bacillati > Actinomycetota > Actinomycetes > Mycobacteriales > Nocardiaceae > Rhodococcus > Rhodococcus sp. BS-15. Next base: position 6,221 of record NZ_BAOX01000183.1, read on the forward strand.
CCTTGAGGGCCGTGGATTCGCCTGCTACCCAGGCGAACACGGTTCCTTCCCACCAGGGTGCACTACGCACCGCTGCTTCCAGCAGGTCTCCGGTGCCTGCGACTGCGCCGTCGCTGTGGACCCAGGTGATCTCGGCGTCGGCGGCCGTCGGCAGCGGTAGTTCTCGCTCGGCGTCGGCCACCTCGACGAGCACCCGAATTCGCTGACCTGCTTCTGCTTCGTCGAGACAGCGAGCAATAGCAGGCAATGCGGTCTCGTCTCCGACGAGCAACACCCAATCCACCTCGGCGGGTGCGTGACCCGACCGCACCGGACCGAGCAGCGGGATGGAATCACCCACGGCGCAGCGACGCCCCCACGTCGAGGCGATTCCGGTGTCGTGGGTGACGAAATCGAGGGTCAGTTCCGCACTGTCGGTATCGACGCTGCGCACGGTGTAGTTGCGAGTCACCGGCCGCGGGTCCCGCGGCCACTCCACCGTGCGCTCGTGCTGTACGGGCAGCGCCATCGTACCGATGTCGTCGAGCGGGAAGAACAGGCGAACGAAATCGTCGAACCCTTCGCTGCGCAGCGCTGGAAACTCGAATCCATCGCGCGTGAACTCACGCAGCTGCGGCCCACCCAACACGATCCTGCGCATTCCCGAACTGAGTTGCTGCGTGTCGATCACGGTGGCCGTACGGATGACTTCGGGAAAGACGACCTGAAGTCGATGGGACCTTGCCACTGTGAAACACGCTCCTTCGCGAAAGTGCAGATGGGTGGTGTGTCGGGTGGGCCTGCGCCCGGATCAGCCCTGGACGTTCTCGGCAGCGGTGTTCAGCGCCGATGCCACGTCGTCGAGGATGTACGGAATGGTGAGCACCGTCAGGCCACCGAACGCGAAGTTCTTGTCTGCACTGAGGTTTTCGGTCGATGCAGTGCGTCCCTGCGCCAGCACGGGCTGCGAGGCCACGGCCGGTTCGACGAGGAAGGCACCCAGTGACTCCTTGTCGTAGGCCACGACGAACAGAACGTCCGACTTCAGCAGCGAGGCCTGCTCGAGGCTGAGCTCGAAGTACACGGCATCGGGATCCTTGACCGGGTCGGCCTCCTGGATGGTGGGCTCGATGACCAGACCGAGCTGTTCGAGGAACTCCACGCGCACGTCGTCGTCCTTGCTGACGGCGAACGTGCCGGGAGCGTTGGGTAGTGCGATGGTGACCGTCTTACCCTCCAGCGCCGGGTATTTCGCAGCCGCGTCGGCAATGGAACTCTCGACGCCGGACACCAGATCGGCGGCCTCCTTCTCCTTGCCGAGAGCCTTGCCCGCGATGGTCAGCTGGTCCTCCCACGAGGTAGTCCACTGCTCTTCCGGGTACGCGACGACCGGTGCGATGTCGGAGAGCTTGTCGAACTCTTCCTGGGTCAGTCCCGAGTACGGGGCGAAGATCAAATCGGGGGCAGCGGCCGCGAACTGTTCGACCGGAACCTCTCCGGTTCCGTCACCGGAGAGCAGCGTGGGTGCTTCGCCGCCCAGGTCGGCGAGCGCCTTCGCGTCCCACTGGAGAATGCCGCGATCGTCCGCTCCGTACTGAGCTCCGTCGAAGGTCGGCATGGCGACGGGCACGACACCGAGGGCGAGAATGGCGTCCTGGTTGGACCATCCCCAGGTAGCGATACGCGTCGGAGCCTCGGGGATCGTCGCGGATCCGAGTGCGGAATCGATGGTGACCGGAAATGCAGATTCCTGCGCGGCGGTGGTGGACTCGGTTGCAGGCGCTTCCTCGGTACTGCTGCAACCGGCAGCGAGAGCGACGGTGAGCCCTCCGGCGAGCGCGATCGACGCAGCGCTCCTCATCCACTTCGTACGAACCTTCATCGTTGCTCGGCACCTCTCGACTCGACCACGCACTGCTGCGTCCCACACCCGACCGGGTGAGGCGACTGACAAGGTAGCACTTATGAGGTAACCCTTCCCTCACTAGGCGCGTCGGCAGCGAGAACTCGACACGCTGCGGACAACGTGTCCTGCCACAGCGTCGCGAGTTTCTCGACGCCCTCGAGCACCTCCTCGGGCCAGGTCATCGTCACCCCCAGTACCGACGAGCCGCGCTCGTCGTGGATGTAGCTGTCCACGATCAGCGCGTAGCTGCAGGGTGTGGCAACACCGGGTGTCGAGTCGAGACTGCTGCGTAGCCGGCTGGCACCGAACGGCCCGCCGGTCGCCGCGTCGAAACGACCGAGGTAGTTGAATTCGATTGCTGCATCGGGAGTTCGACGCAGGAGTTCTTCGGCCTCGCCGCCCATCCACCGGAGCATTCCGTAGGTGGATCCGTCGCCCGGCACGGACTCCCTCGACGCCCTGGCCGATTCCGCCAATTCATGCAGAACAGATTCTGCGGCAGCGGGATTCTCCTCGTGCGCGATCAGTGTGCGGTGATCCCCACTCTGCGCGGTGATGCGAAGCGGGAACACTGCCGTGAGCCAGCCGACCACCGACGAACCATCCACCCGATCCGAGGCGACCCCCGACCGTCCGTGACCTTCGACGTCGACCAGGAACGACGGCGTCGTCGTGATCTCACTGTCGATCCACTCTGCCGTCGCAGCTGCGAATGTGGCCAACAACAAGTGTTCGACGGAGGCGCCGAGGCGAACTGTGGCGTTCGACAACAGGTGCGCGCTCTCGTCCTCCCGCAGCGCGAAGTCGACTGTGCGCACACGGGCACCCGTATCGACCGCCGGGTCGAGCGGACGCGCCAGAGGGATCGATGAAGCTCCATCACCGACGCTTGCCCAGTAGTCGAGATCGGCGAGCACCTCGGGTGAGTTCGCGAGACTGCGCATTTCGTGCGCCCAGTGCCGCATCGACGGACCGATCGGGCTTCGCTCGGTGGCTGTCTGCTTCCACAGCGCGACCAGATCGGGCAGCAGTATCCGCCAGCTCACGCCGTCGACCACGAGGTGATGCAACGTGATCAGCAGCTCACCGGACGATTGTGGGTCGGTTCGGTGTCGAAGCCACACGATGTCGACCATCCTCGCGTCGTCCGGGTTCAATCGGGTACGCGCAGAGCGTGATTCGACACCGACACGGTCGGCCAGCTCGGCCTCGGTCAGACCGTCGACATCGACGACGCGTATCCACGGACGCACGTCGGCACCGTCCGGCAGCACCGTGAAGATCGACTCCGAACCCGGGCTCCGCTCGAATCGAGAATGCAGAATCGGATGCCGGTCGGTCAGCAGCGAGACCAGCTCCGGAAGCGAGTCCTCGGTGAGCGACGCCGGAGCTTCCAACAACACCGCCTGCGAGATCTCGTCGATGGGCCCGTCGAGTGCGTCCATCCACCGCACTATGGGTGTCAACGGCACGGTTCCGTACGGATCGATCGTGACGACTTCTGGCTGCGACCCTGTCGAAACGAGCTCTTCTGCAATGCCTTCCGGTGTTCGGCACGACACAATGTGCCGCGGCGACACCGTGAGGCCTGCCGACCGGAGCCTCGCAGCCAACTCCATCGCCATGATGCTGTCGCCGCCGAGGTCGAAGAAGTCGTCGTCCGCACCGACCTCGGTCACGTGCAACACTGCGGCTGCGGCCGTGCAGATCTGCCGCTCCACATCGGAATTCGGGGGACGACCGGAACGCGTCGCGAGCACGGGTTCGGGCAATGCAGAAACGTCGAGCTTGCCGTTCGGTAGGACGGGAAACGCATCGAGCACGGTCAGCGACGCCGGCACCATGTACGACGG
>NZ_BAOX01000182.1:0-10083 GCF_000813105.1 Rhodococcus sp. BS-15
GCGAACTCCTCGCGCCTGGCCACCAGGTCGTCGGCCACCAGCCGCAACCGGGCGTCGCGCAGGTCGGCTTGGACGGTCTGCGCGCGACGCGCAACCTCGGCCTGCCTCCCGAGAGGCTTGAGTTGGCGGCGCAATTCGGTCGTGAGGTCGGTCAACCGCGCCAGGTTGGCCTGCATCGCGTCGAGCTTGCGGACGGCCTTTTCCTTGCGCTTGCGGTGCTTGAGCACCCCCGCTGCTTCCTCGATGAAGCTCGCCGGTCCTCGGGCCGCGATTCCAGGATCGCGGCGAGCCGGCCCTGCCCCACGATGACGTGCATCTCGCGCCCGATACCGGAGTCGCTGAGCAGTTCCTGGACGTCCATCAATCGGCACGAACTGCCGTTGATCTCGTACTCACCCGCGCCGTCGCGGAACATCCGCCGGGTGATCGAGACCTCGGAGTAGTCGATCGGCAGTGCGCCGTCGGAATTGTCGATCGTCAGAGTGACCTCGGCGCGGCCGAGCGGGGCTCTACCCGACGTGCCCGCGAAGATGACGTCTTCCATCTTCCCGCCGCGCAACGCCTTGGCACCCTGTTCACCCATCACCCAGGTCAGGGCGTCCACGACATTGGATTTGCCGGAGCCGTTGGGCCCGACGACACAGGTGATTCCGGGCTCGAAACGAAGAGTCGTCGCCGAAGCAAAGGACTTGAAGCCCTTCAGCGTCAGACTCTTGAGATACATAGCGTCCGTACTTTACCGGCACGCTGCCCGAAAGTGCGCCGAGCCTCCCGCAACGGACGATCAGCGTTCGACGAAGCCCGTCAGATCTCCGCGGGCGGTGTCCCAACTCTCCACGACCAGCGTGACCGTGCCCGGGGTTTTTCCGCCTCGGAGTAATTCCAGGAGTGCCTCGAGACGCTCACGTGGGCCCTCCGCTATCACCAGGACTCGTCCGTCCGCGTGGTTGGTCGCGTGACCGACGAGTCCGAGTTCGAGTGCGCGCGAGCGAGTCCACCACCGGAACCCGACGCCCTGAACGAGCCCGTGCACCCACGCCGTCAACCGTTCGTCGTTCACGAGCGAGCCAACTTTCGGACGGTTCCGTCGAAACTGGTGGCGTACAACGCTTCCTCGTCGAATCCGGAGCCGCCGAAGGCGACCGACGAGGTCAGTGGAACGCCGGTCGCTATCACGCAGGACGATCCGGATTCCGGGTCGATACGGACTACCCTGCCGGCGAGATTCTGTGCGAGATAGACCGTTCCGTCGTCGCCGACGGTCAGGTCGTCCGACATCGCCAGCGGTCCGACACCGTCGATGCGAATACGCGCGGATGGTCCGGACGGATCCTTCTCGTCGAGCACGGTGAGCGTCGTCTCGAGATCGAACGTGTTGGCCACGTAGACCTTTTCCTCGCCGATGCCGATGCCGTTGGCCGATCCCAGGTCGGTACGCACCGTCGACACCGAACCGTCGACCGCAACGCGCGTCAGGCCGGAGAGGGTGCCCAGGTTGCGAGTGGTGAACAGATCACCCGACTCCGATCGCGCCAGACCGTTGGGCATCGCCAGTCCCGACGCGTACGTCGACCGGACCCCTGTACCGAGATCGATCGTGTCGACGGTGCCGGATCGGGTATCGAGAAGCCCTGCGGCAGCGCTGTTTCCGGTCGTGAAATACAGCGTGTCGCCGTCGCGGACCAGTCCGCCCGGCGACTCGACGTCGGCAACGAGTGTGCCCCGGACACCGTTCGGCGCCACGGTACGCAGCGCGCCGGGTCCGACAGGCGAGGTCTCGGACACGATCATCGAACCGCGGCCGTCGAACTCGAGATTCTCGAGCATCCCGAATCCCGACGCACCGTGCTCACCGACCACGGAGTGCAGCTGCTCGACGCGTCCGCGGTGGGAGCCAGGGCGGTCGCCGCGCCGAGGAGCAGACCTGTGACTACACGGCTGCCCTGGCTTTCATCAGGCGTCCACGTCGATGTCCAGGTTTATTGTCGTACCGGCCTTCAGGGTCCGCCCGACGGTGCACACCTTGTCGATGGCGCGCTCGACGACCGTGAGCAGACGCTCCTGCGCCTCGGGGTCCATCGCGCTGAGATCGACTCGGAGAATCTCGTTCAGTTCCGGATACCGCTCGTTTTCGCGATCGGCGGCACCGGACACCTCGACGGTGGCGGAGTAGTCATCGCCCAGTCGACGCGAGAGCGGTAGGTCCGAGCTCATGCCGGTGCAGGCCGCGAGTGCGATTTTCAACAGCTCGCCGGGGGTGAAGACACCCTCCACCGACTCGGACCCGATGAGCACTTCCGCTCCTCGGGAGCTGCGGCCGGTGTAGCGACGGGTGCCTGTGCGCTCGACCCAAAGGTTGGTCGGCGTGCTCTGTTCTGCCATGACGGAAATACTAGGCGGGCTGTTCAGGAGTGGAGCCCGCGGAATGGTCTATTGAAACAGGAGTGGAGCCTGCGGAATGACCTGTGCAGTGTCAGCCGCGCACGTGGCGGGGTCGCGGCTGGCAGGTGGGGCAGCTGAACGAGCTGCGATTCATGAACTTCTCGCGTCTGATCGGGGCTCCGCATCGCGAGCAGGGCAGGCCCTCCTGACCGTAGGCGTCGAGGGAACGGTCGAAGTAGCCGGATTGGCCGTTGACGTTCACGTACAACGCGTCGAACGAGGTTCCGCCCTGCGCCAGGGCCTCGCCCATCACCGCGTGCACTGCGGTGAGAAGACGCCGCAGCGCCGGCCGCGTCAGGGTCTCCGCGATTCGATTACCGTGGATCTTCGCGCGCCACAGAGCCTCGTCGGCATAGATGTTGCCCACGCCCGAGAGCACGGTCTGATCGAGCAGTGCTCGCTTGATCTCGGTGTGCTTGCCGCGCAACACGTTCACCACCGATTCGGCGTCGAACAGTGGATCGATCGGGTCGCGGGCGATGTGTGCGACCGGTTCGGGTACCTCGGTACCGTCCACGGTGACGATCGGGGCGAGCGCCCAGCCGCCGAAGGTGCGCTGATCGACGAAGCGCAGATCGGTGCCGTCGTCGAGTCGTGCCCGGATGCGCAGGTGCTTCTCGTCCGGGGCGGACGGCGGCTGCACCAGCATCTGTCCGCTCATGCCCAGGTGCACGACGGTCGCGAAATCGCCGGGTTCCATCACCAGCCACAGGTACTTCCCGCGCCGCCGAGCCGAGGAGATGCGCTGACCGCGCAGCTGGCCGATCAGATCGAGACCACCGAGATCGTGACGCCGCACGGCGCGGGGGTGCAGCACCTCGACCGACTGCATCGTCCTGCCGACGACATGAGATTCCAGACCGAGCCTGACGACCTCGACCTCGGGCAGTTCCGGCATCAGGATTCGTCGGTTGCCGACTCGGCCGAAATCGCAGTGTCGTTGTTCGACAGCGTGTTCCACGCCAGACTGGCGGCCTTCTGTTCGGCTTCCTTCTTCGACCGACCGATACCGACGCCGCGCGGGAATCCGCCGACCAACACGGTGGCAGTGAATTCCTTGTCGTGATCGGGTCCGGTGGACGAGATCTCGTACGCGGGAACGCCGAGTGCACGTTCGGCGGTCAATTCCTGCAGGCTCGTCTTCCAGTCCAGCCCTGCACCGAGCTTGGGAGCTCGATCGAGAAGGCCTGCGAACAGAGTCAGGACAACGGTGCGCGCGACGTCGATGCCGTGCTGGAGGTGGATTGCACCCAGCAACGACTCCATGCCGTCGGCAAGGATGCTCGGCTTGTCGCGTCCACCGGTCTGTTCCTCGCCCTTGCCCAACAGCAGGTGGCGACCCAGGCCGCCGTCGCCGAGTCCACGCGCGACCTCGGCCAGGGCATGCATGTTGACCACGCTCGCCCTGATCTTGGCCAGCTGGCCCTCGGACTTGGTGGGGTGCACCGCGTAGAGGTGCTCGGTCACCGCAAGGCCGAGGACGGAATCGCCCAGGAACTCGAGGCGCTCGTTGGTCGGCAGACCACCGTGCTCGTACGCGAACGACCGGTGCGTCAGAGCCAACGTCAGCAGCGGCTCGGACAGGGAGACACCGATAGCGGCGAGGAGCGACTCCCGGTCGTCCCCGCCGCTGGCGGCAGTGGAGCTATTCTTCTGTGAACCGCTGTTGTGCCGATCCACTACTTCGTTTGTCACGTAAGCGGAAATCAGACCGCTGCGACGACCTGGCGGCCCTTGTAGGTGCCGCACGAGGGGCACGCGATGTGGGGCAGAGTCTTCTCGCCGCAACCGCGGTTGGGGCACGTCACGAGGGTGGGCGCAGTGGTTTTCCACTGTGCACGACGCGACCTCGTGTTGGAACGCGACATTTTGCGCTTCGGGACAGCCACTTACTTCTCCTCGGCTTCGTTGTTCACAAGTTCTGTGCTCGGTTCTGGATCCACGCCAAATTTGGCTGCAAGACCAGCCCAGCGAGGATCAATTGTATCGTGACTGTGGCCGGATTCAGCAATCGCCAGGCGAACGCCGCATTCTGGGCACAATCCCTCGCACTCGTCGCTGCACACGGGGTGGAGTGGAAGCTCCAGACCGACCGCGTCGACAATGACGGGTTCGAGATCTATCAGGTCGTCGAGGATGCGGTGAATCTCGTCCGCATCGGTGGTCTCCTCGGTGATGCTGTTCGGGTAAGCGAACAACTCGGTCAAGTAGACGTCGACGTTGCCACCGACCGGGTCGAGGCAGCGTGTGCACTCTCCGGCGGTGACTGCTCGTACGGAGCCGGTGACGAGTACGCCCTCCGAGACCGCCTGCAACTGCAGATCGAGCGAGACCGGAACACCGGCTTCGATGGCAATGGCATCGAGGCCGATTCGGGAAGGAGCAGGAACCGTCCGCTCGACGGCCTTCGTCGACCCGGGTCGACGACCGAGGTTGAGAATGTCCAGAACGAATCCGTCGTCCAGTTCCGGACGGGTCGTTCTCTTGGGCGGGGGCACGGCTGTTCTTCCTTACTGTCGGTATGCCTACTGTCGGTAAGCAACCCCACAACGGTACGCATGCGTGCATACGAGGGCAAATCGCTGCCGTTCAGTGTCGGCTGCGACGCCCCTGCTCCGGGCTTCCGTACGCGGATTCGCCGTACGGCTCGCTGCCGTATTCCGGCACACCGGAACCTGTTCGCAGTTGCTGACGCCCACGGCCGACCGAACGAATGGTGCCGCTGAGGAACTCCTCGAACTCGGCAAGCTTGGTGTCGACGTACACGTCGCACTCGCTGCGCATCCGATCCGATTCGGCGTGCGCACTGTCGATCACCCGAGCCGACTCGGCGTGGGCTGCCTGGACGACCTCGGTTTCCGAGACGAGCCGGTTCTGCTCGGCGGTGCCGTCTGCGACCGACCGCTCGTACGACGCTGTGCCGGACTCGATCATCCGGTCGGCCTCGGTGCGAGCGCGAACGGTCAGGCCCTCGTACTCACGCTGGCCTTCGAGCACCGTTCGCTCGGCCTCCGCCTCGGCATCGGCCACGAGCTGGTCGGCGTGCGCGGACGCCTCGGACACCATGCGATCTGCTTGGGCCTTGGCGTCGGCGAGAATACGATCGGCCGAATCCCGGGCGTTCTCGACCGTGTCCTGGGCCTCGGCATTGGCCGTGCCGACCGTCTTCTCCGCAGTGGCCCTGGCATCGCCGACGAGCTTGTCGCGATGATCCAGTACGTCCTGGGCGTCGTCCAGCTCGCCGGGGGATGGCGTCGCGGACGTCGTCGAGCAGTTCCAGGACATCGCCGCGAGGGACGACGCACCCGGCAGTCATCGGAACGCCGCGCGCCTCCTCGACAATGGCGACGAGCTCGTCGAGCGCCTCGAATACGCGGTACACCGGTTACCCCAATCGTCGAATCTGCCACTGCGCGGTCTTCACTCGCAGTGCTGCGCTGTTCAGTCTGCCCGCCGACGCGTGCGTCTGCGCTATACCGGCTCGGTGTGTCGCTCCTCGAACTACTCTGCTGCCCGCTCGGCGATACGGGCAAGCAGGCGGTCCTGAACGAAGGGCGGCAGCATGCCGGTGACGTCTCCCCCGAAGGTCGCGACCTCCTTGATCAACGAACTCGACAGAAAGCTGTGCGCAGGATTCGCCGGGAGAAACAGCGTGTCCACACCGGTCAACGTTCTGTTCATCTGAGCCATCTGCAACTCGTAGTCGAAGTCGTTGGCACTGCGCAGACCTTTGACGATCGCCGAAAAGCCTTCTTGCCGAGCGTAATCGACCAACAGTCCGTACCACGAACCGATCCTGACGTTGGGCAGATGCTCCGTTGCGACCTCGAGCATCTCGATCCGCTCGTCGATGCTGAACATGCCCTTCTTGCTCTTGTTCACCATCACCGTCACCACCACCTCGTCGAAGGCGGCGGCGGCACGCTCGAAGATGTCGAGGTGACCGTTGGTCACCGGGTCGAAGGATCCAGGGCAGAGTGCGCCAGTCATGTCCGCGAACCTATCAGCCGATCCCGGGCTCGCTCGTTACTCGTGACGCGATCTCGATCCGACTCTCGCCGTACTTCTTGGACTTCTCCGGAACCAGTCCGGTCGGCCATCGGGTCTCCGGCGAACGCGACGAACGCTCGAGGACGACGACGGCATCGGGGGTGAGCCATCCCCCGGTGACGAGTCTGTCCAACAGACCGGCGACGGCCGTATCGGTGACGGCATACGGCGGGTCCGCCAACACCAGGTCGTACGCCGCATCCGCAGCCCCCGCCAGCACCGAAGCCACCGGGGCGCACCGGACCGAAGCGCCGGGCAACCCCACCGACTCGATGTTCTTTCGCACCACCGCCGCCGCTCGGGCGTCGGACTCGACCAGTACCGCCGACGACGCGCCGCGCGAGAGTGCCTCGAGCCCCAGTGCTCCCGATCCCGCGAACAGATCCAGCACCGCGGCACCGTCGAGTTCCATTCGACTCTCCAGCGAGCTGAACAGCGCTTCGCGAACTCGCTCGGAGGTGGGTCGGGTGCCCTGGCCGGGGACCGACAATCGTCGGCCGCCCGCGACACCCGCCACGATCCGCGTCATTCGCTGCCGGCCTCTTCGCCCGTCGACCCCCCACCGATGACGACGAGCAGATCGCCGCCCTCGACCTGCTGCACACCCGAGATCGCCAAGCGTGTCACGGTGCCGCCGCGAGGAGCGGTGATGGCAGCCTCCATCTTCATCGCCTCGATGGTGGCGATGGTGTCTCCGGCCGAGATCTTCTGTCCCTCTTCGACGGACAGTGTGACGACGCCGGCGAACGGTGCCGGGATGTGCCCGGAGTTCGATCGGTCCGCCTTCTCGACGGTGGGGGCTTCGCTGGAGATGGAGCGGTCGCGCACCGACACCGGCCGCAGCTGTCCGTTGAGAATGCACATCACGGTGCGCATGCCACGCTCGTCGGGATCGGAGATGGCCTCGAGCCCGATCAGCAGTTCGACGCCCTTCTCCAGGGCCACTCGATGCTCCTCGCCCTGCCGCAGCCCGTAGAAGAACTGATTGGCCGACAGCCGCGTCGTATCGCCGTACTTCTCGCGGTGAGCAGCGAGTTCGGCTGTGGGACCGGGGAACAGCAGACGGTTGAGAGTCTCGCGGCGCTGAGCGGAGGTGCCGTCGAGGTTCTTCTCGTCCTCGTCGGTCAACGGTGTCACCGGCTTGCCCTCGCCGCGACCCTCCAGCGCTTTCGTGCGCAACGGTTCCGGCCATCCACCCGCAGGCGTACCGAGATCGCCGCGCAGAAATCCGATCACCGAATCGGGGATGTCGTAGCGACCTGGATTCTCGGCGAATTCCTCGGCGGACGCGCCTGCACCGACCAGAGCCAGAGCCAGGTCGCCGACGACCTTCGAGCTCGGCGTCACCTTGGTCAAACGGCCCAACATGCGGTCGGCTGCAGCGTAATTGGCCTCGACGGTCTCGAACCGATCACCGAGCCCGAGCGAAATGGCCTGCTGCCGTAGGTTCGAGAGCTGTCCACCGGGGATCTCGTGGGTGTAGACACGACCCGTCGGTGCCGGCAGCCCGGACTCGAACGGCGCGTACACCTTTCGCACGGCTTCCCAGTAGGGCTCGAGGTCGCAGACGGCCTGCAGATTCAGACCCGTGTCGCGCTCGGTGTGTGCGGCAGCAGCGACGATCGCGGACAACGCAGGCTGGCTGGTGGTGCCTGCCATCGCCGCGCTGGCACCGTCGACGGCGTCCGCCCCCGGCCTCCCAGGCCGCGAGGTACGTCGCGAGCTGTCCACCGGGTGTGTCGTGCGTGTGTACGTGCACGGGCAGATCGAAGTTCGAGCGCAGTGCCGTCACCAGCGTCTTGGCTGCAGGTGCGCGGAGCAGTCCGGCCATGTCCTTGATGGCGAGCACGTGCGCGCCTGCGTCGACTATCTGCTCGGCCAGCTTCAGGTAGTAGTCGAGCGTGTAGAGGTTCTCGTTCGGGTTCGACAGATCCCCCGTGTAGCTCAGTGCCACCTCGGCGAGCGCCGTGCCGGTCTCGCGGACGGCATCGATGGCCGGACGCATCTGATCGACGTTGTTGAGCGCGTCGAAGATACGGAAGATGTCGATGCCGGTGTCGGTGGCCTCGGCAACGAAGCTGCGGGTCACCTTCTCCGGATACGGGGTGTAGCCGACGGTGTTCCTGCCGCGCAACAACATCTGAATTGCGATGTTCGGCACGGCCTCTCGCAGGCTCGCCAGTCGCTCCCACGGATCCTCGTGCAGGAATCGCAGCGCCACGTCGTAGGTGGCACCGCCCCACGCCTCGATGGAGAGCAACTGGGGCGTCGTGCGCGCCACGTACGGGGCGACACCGAGCAGTCCGCTCGTCCTCACTCGCGTCGCCAGCAACGACTGATGTGCGTCACGGAACGTGGTGTCGGTGACGCCGAGGGCCTTCTGGTTGCGCAGATCGCGGGCGAAGCTTCGGGTCCGAGCGCCAGCAGACGCTGCCTCGAACCATCGGGAATCGGAGCCGAGAAGTCCACCGCGGGGAGCTTGTCGTGCGGGTACACCGGGGACGGACGCTCGCCGTGCGGCTTGTTGACCGTCACGTCGGCCAGGTAGGCGAGAATCTTCGTGCCGCGGTCGCCCGAGGAACGCGAGGTGAGCAGTTCGGGGCGCTCCTCGATGAACGAGGTGGTGACGCGGCCTGCGGTGAAGTCGGGATCGACCAGAACCGCTTGCAGGAACGGAATATTCGTGGCGACACCGCGAATCCTGAACTCCGCCAAGGCTCGTCGAGCACGAGCCACGGCGGTGTCGAAGTCGCGGCCGCGGCAGGTGAGCTTGACGAGCATGGAGTCGAAGTAGGCACCGACCTCGGCGCCCAGCGTGGTTCCGCCGTCGAGGCGTACTCCGGCACCGCCCGGCGTGCGGTACGCGGTGATGCGTCCGACATCGGGCCGGAATCCGTTCGCCGGATCCTCGGTGGTGATGCGACACTGCAGAGCCGCACCGCGCAGCACGATGTTCTCCTGCTGCAGACCCAGATCCGCGAGCGTCTCTCCCGAGGCGATCCGCAGCTGGGACTGCACCAGATCCACATCGGTCACCTCTTCGGTGACGGTGTGCTCCACCTGGATTCGCGGATTCATCTCGATGAAGACGTGATTGCCACGGGTGTCGAGCAGGAACTCGACGGTACCGGCACACGAGTAGTCGATCTCCTTCGCGAACGCGACGGCGTCGGCGCAGATCTTCTCACGCAGTCCTTCGGGCAGATTCGGAGCCGGAGCGAGCTCGATGACCTTCTGATGCCGACGCTGCACGCTGCAGTCGCGCTCGAACAAGTGCACCACGTTGCCCTGGCCGTCGGCGAGGATCTGAACCTCGATGTGCCGGGGATCGATCACGGCCTGCTCGAGGAACACCGTCGGATCACCGAAGGCCGATTCCGCCTCGCGCGCAGCAGCTTCGATGGATTCGCGCAGCTGCTCGGGCTCGGCCACTCGGCGCATACCGCGGCCGCCACCGCCTGCGACCGCCTTGACGAACAACGGAAACGTCATCGTCTCGGACGCCGCGACCAACTCGTCCACGTCGGACGACGGTTCCGACGACGCCAGCACCGGAAGTCCTGCAGCCTTGGCCGCCGCGATGGCCCGCCG
>NZ_BAOX01000181.1:0-10223 GCF_000813105.1 Rhodococcus sp. BS-15
GTCGGCTGCGACCCCGACGGCGGGGGACGACTGAAAGCCGGCTGCAGCCGGGACCGTCAGGTTCCGCGCGCGTGCGGCCTCGACGATGGCACGGGCGAGTGGATGTTCGGAATCTGCTTCTGCGGCAGCGGCCAGCGCGAGAACGTTGTCGGCGGTGCGCCCGCCGGTCACCTCGACTGCGGTGACGGTGGGTTCACCCTTGGTGAGGGTCCCGGTCTTGTCGAACAGCACGGTGTCCACCGTGCGCATGGTTTCGAGTGCGAGCCGGTCCTTGACCAGAACACCGCCGCGGGCGGCGCGTTCGGTGGCGATGGAGACCACCAGCGGAATCGCCAGTCCGAGTGCGTGCGGGCAGGCGATGACCAGCACGGTGATGGTGCGGATGACGGCGTCGTCGGGCATCCCGACCAGAGTCCACACCGCAGCGGTGATGATCGCGGCACCGAGAGCGAACCAGAACAGCCAGCCAGCGGCGGTGTCCGCGATGCGCTGAGCGCGCGAGGTCGAGTTCTGGGCGTCGGCGACCAAGCGGCCGATGCCGGCGAGGGCGGTGTCCTCCCCTACTGCAGTGACCTGGACGCGCAGACCTGAGTCGGTGGCGACAGTGCCGGCGACGACTTGATCGCCGTCGCTGCGGCGGACGGTGCGTGATTCCCCGGTGATCATCGATTCGTCCATGCTCGCCGATCCGGAGACGATGGTGCCGTCCGCCGGTACGCGGCCGCCGGGGCGGACGACAACGACATCACCGAGCTGCAGCTCGGACGGGGGCACCGGCACCACATCGTCGCCCTCGACGCGTTCGGCGACATCCGGGAGCAACGCCGCCAACGAGTCCAGAGCGGAGGTGGTCTGGGCGAGTGATCTCATCTCGATCCAGTGCCCGAGCAGCATGATCACGATCAGCAGGGCCAGTTCCCACCAGAAGTCGAGCTGATGATCGAGCAGGCCGAGGCTCGCTCCCATCGACGCAATGAATGCGACGGTAATCGCCAGGGCGATGAGCAGCATCATTCCCGGTGCACGGGAACGGATTTCGCTGACTGCTCCGGAGAGGAACGGAGACCCGCCCCAGGCGTACATCACCGTTCCGAACACCGGAGAGACCCAGGCAATCCACGCTGCGTCGGGCAATGAGTAGCCGAGGAGCATCGCGAACATGTTCGAGGCAACGATCACCGGAACGGCAAGGACCAGCATGACCCAGAACAGGCGACGAAACATACCGACGTGATCACCGTGACCGGTGTGCCCGCCGTGCTCTGCGTTGTGCCCGCCGGTGTCGTGGTCCGACTGCGGAGTCGCCTTCTCTGCCCCGTCCGTGTGCATTTCGGGTCCTTCTTCATGCCCGCTGTGCTGCAGTCTGTTCGGCGGATCCGTCCGCGCGGAGTCGACGTCGGAGTGTGTGTGATCGTTCATCGTGCAGTCCTCTCATCCATCGAGTTCGATATCCATTCATCCCATGAACTCGTGGGTTCTGGTTCGGCTGTGTATTCGGCGTCGAGGGCGACAATGATCTGCGCCTGGACGAGCGCGGCTGCACTGGTGACCGTGAATGTCCCTGCCGCCGCCGATAACGCGACAGTGTCCATTCCGATCACGGCGTTGACGTCGTTGCGGACCGACGGCTCACAGTGGCCGTACATCAATACCGGCGTAACTGACAGTGCGTGATGATCATGCGTAGCTTTCGACATCTCGGACAACATATACCCCATAGGGGTATATGTTGATCAAGTCGAACCATACCCCTTCCTGATCCCATTGGAAGAACCGTCAGGGTGTTGTCAACGCGTGAGCGCCAGTCGGCTGGCCACCAGGTGCACCCGCGGTCGCTGTCATGCTCACGGACGGGCATGGATGTCGATACCGATTCGGTCAAGGGGCGCATGCATCCGCGGCACAGCTGAGCCTTACAGCGACGGGCGTACCTGCACACGCGCGTGGATCATCGGCGTTCGCTGCGATTTCCGTTACGAGTCTTCTCACCGACTGGAGGCAGGGCAGGGCGAATTACGCCGTGTCACGGCGCGCATGGCGAGCCCGCGTGTCGACTCTCGAAGATCGCGGAACTGCTCGTTCGGTCGATCGCTGACGCCGCAGATCGGACGGTGGAGCGATACTGTCTCGTTCACCATGGGGCTGCGGCGCCGCCGATGTAGCGTTGAGTAAGTCGTAGATGGGTGTATCACTCACGTTCGGTCCCACTTTCGATCTGATCGTTTCGGTGCGCCTTCGAACGCGCCGACAGTTGCCGCTCACCGGCCCCGGGCGAGCCCTGCCCTACCGGCCAGCCGGCGCGCACCGACATATCCAGTCCGCAAACTCGGTCACATGCGGTGAAAATGCCTGCCCGTCACACCGCAGTTGCTCTTTACCGAGTGTCGGCACGCTTGCGCAGCGCAGCGGTCGCCAATTCTGCGACCGCTGCGCGATAGAAATCTCGATCTATCTCCCCGGCCGCGAATCTACGATCGAGGATTTCCTGCGCGTCCTCCCCCGATTGCGGGCGAGCGGACATCAGCCGAACCGCACCCCAGATCAACAGAGCGATCACGACCAGCCAGAACGCGGCCATTCCTGCCATCATCGTCCATCCGCCACTCATGGTGCCCATATTCATCATTGCTGCTCCTCACTCTCGCACCAGCCACCTGCTGACCTGCGGAGTGTGGTCATCCCGCAGCTCCTACTATAACGCTTAGTAGTTCAGCTACTATCGAGCATAGTAGTTGACTGCTGTCGAGACGCCGTCGCCCGGACAGGCGATGATGGAGGCAACCTGTGGGAAAGAAATCCAGCAAGTCGCGATCGAAAGCGCACAAACGACGAACCACGGCGACACGATCCGGGGGCGGCCCACCGGCTCCCCACCCGGTGCCATACGTACTGAGCCCCAGCCAAGGCATCCCCTCTCAGCGGTGGCCCCACATTCTGCGGTCAGCGTCGCCGCCGCCGATTATCTTCGAAGCAGGGGCCACTCGCCCGGCAGCGGTGCACTCCATCCCACTGTCGCCCGGGCTTTCGCGCCGGACTCCACTACCCCACCGCGAGCGTCGGCCCAGGCCGCAGAACCGACGATCGATACTGCAGCGCCGCCGGAGCGCCCACGTGCCCGCACGCCTGAAGCTGTTGCGCCCGCACCGCAGAGTTACGCACCCAAGCGCTCACCAGCCACCAGTTGTACCGATGAGATTTCCCAGGTCGAGCCGCTGGGGCTTGCGGTGACGTACTGGGGTGTCGGCGGGGCCGATGCCGAGCCCAGCCACGACGTGGCGATTCGCTTCACTGGATCGCGGGTGGAAGTCGAGGGCCATGCATCGACCGAGAAGGTCGGTTTCGATCGGACTCTGGTCGTGAAATCACGTCCTGCCGCTGGAGGCCGGTTCGCCGCGACCACCCGTATTCAGGGCATTGCCAGCGGGGAGTGGGAGGTGAGTGCGCGACGCATCGACGGGGGCGCAGACAGTAGCGAACGGCAGCAGAACTCTGTGCTCACCGCGCGCACTGCGCTACTGACATACGGTCCCGCTGTGCGGGTGTGGAGTTGGCCGGCGTTGGTAGCCGCGGGAGCGGTGGTTGCATTGATTGTTCAGGGATTC
This sequence comes from Rhodococcus sp. BS-15, assembly GCF_000813105.1. Classification (NCBI taxonomy): domain Bacteria; kingdom Bacillati; phylum Actinomycetota; class Actinomycetes; order Mycobacteriales; family Nocardiaceae; genus Rhodococcus; species Rhodococcus sp. BS-15. Next base: position 3,603 of record NZ_BAOX01000181.1, read on the forward strand.
CTGCTCTCACGCATGGATGCCAATGTTGCTGCTGCTGTTGCAATTTCAGCTCTGAGTTGCGTTTTGGGATATATCGGTGCCAAGGTTTGGTACTTGATCTTGCACCGTCGACCGATATCTACTTTCATCCGCGCAGGAGCGTGCATACAAGGCTTCCTCCTCGTTTCGCTCGGCACCTTGGTCATCGGCGGAGCACTCGGGGGTATGGACGTCGGCGCAGTCCTGGATGCAACCACCCCGGGATTGTTTCTCGGCATGGCGATCGGTCGTCCGGGATGCTTCTTGGCGGGCTGCTGTTCGGGGCGTCCGACTCGATCTCGGTGGGGCCTGTTTTCGTCCGATCGCACCCTGGCGACGAGGAGGATTCCGGTTCAGCTCTACGAGGCCGCTGCAGCCCTGTTGATCGCGGGAGTTGCGCTCGCCGCGGTACTTCAGGTCGACCTTCCCGTCGGAGGGCTGGTCTTCCTGGGGAGTATTGCCGCATACACATTGGTCCGGCAAGGCCTGTTTCTGTTTCGAGTGGACGCGCACACTCGTCGAGGCCGACTCACTGTCTCGCTCATCTGCTGCGCGGTCCTCATCGGCGTCCTCGCAGCGTCGCAGGTGCTCTCGTGATCACCGAACGTATTTTTATGCGTGTGCCTTTCGGTGATCACCTCGATGCGATGGCACCGCATTCGGTGTCCCGATCGACGCTCCGTAGTCCGGCATCGATACTGACTGTCCTCGTCCTTGCACTCGCTGGATGTACCGGCGGCGAGGTCTCTGAGCCCACCGCGTCGATGCCCGTTGCTACACGGGCGGAACTGCTCGATCCCGCTGACTTCGCCGCCGCAATCGCCGATCCCGCCCGAGTCACGATCAACGTCCATACCCCCGACGAGGGCCAGCTCCCGGGAACCGACTCGAGCCTTCCCTTCGACCAGATCCGACAACAGGCCGCGACGTTGCCGCCCGACCGGACCACGCCGCTGGCGATCTACTGCCGTACCGGGACAATGAGCGCCACCGCTGCGAAAGAACTGGCCTCTCTCGGCTACACCGATGTCGTCGAACTACAAGGCGGCATGCTCGCGTGGCGAAACACCGGACGAACCATCGGAGAATGATCACGCACGTTCCGCACCACCGCCCCCGAAGGTCGAGCACCAGAACCGATCCGGTGAAATCGAATGCCGAGATCGTCTTGGTCAGGGTTTACCAGGTCGGGACCGGACACTTCGCCGATGGTCCCGCTACTGCCGGGAAGTGAACCTATCGGTTTGCCAGCGGGCGCAAACGACGTCGAACGGGCCCCGGCCTGTACCGGCGAATCAGAACCTCGCCCGCTGTCACCCTCAGTGCTACCAGCGCAGGCGTGCCCTCGCCCCAGGTTGCCTTCTCCTCGGCGGTGGTTCGGCTCCGTCGGCCGACTCGCTCACGATCGACAACGTATGGACGTGCTGGCAGCGCGCGATGTCAGGCGAAGAACGAGACGGCCGGTCGTCGGAAGACGCGGGCGGCCCCTACACCGAGGCGTACAAGCGTGAGCGCCGCCGTCAAGGTCGGGGTTGGGTGGTCCTGATGGCGGGTGTCGTGATCGGTGCGACCCACGTCGTAATTCATCTCGGGCAGCTTCGGTTTCTTCCGAGCGCCGGATGGCAGGATCTCGCGGTCGGCTATCCGATGGCGATGGTCCTCGCGCTCGTCGGTCTCATGATGATCGCTTCCCGCACCCGAAAGCCGAGGGGCGAGTATTGCGGACTCGCTCCCGTGATCTGTAGTGCCGCGCGGGGCATTTCATCCCACCGCGCAGGATGCCAACGTCATGGCCCCCAGCAGGGCCACTACTGGTAACGCAGGCAGGGCAACGGCGGTGCACGCTACGAACGCCCGCGCCCACCGGAGGGGAGCATGCGGGATCACTCGGTCCACGGCGAGACGATCGAGCCGCACAACGGTGGCATCGGAAACCATACCGAGGGCGGGCAGAGGAACAGGGTGCGGGCGCAGCGAAGTCAGAGCGCGCCGCACGGGGTCTCGTCCGTGCGAGCGGGCTGCGCGGGCGTCCGCGTCGAGTTCGACCAGAGCGCGCACGAGCGAAGGTGACGCTCGCATGATCGGTAGCCACGGAAACGCATAGGCCACCGACTCGGCAATGCCTACGAGCAGATGATGCCGGCCATCGATGTGTGCACGTTCGTGTGCGAGGACCGCCTCGACTTCAGCAGGCGTCAACTGCGTACGCAGCCCCTCGCTGGCCACGACCATCGCCGGTCGTCCCGCGACGCTGTACGCGAGAGGACTGTCCAACGGAAGCCACAAGGTCGACGCGGGTTGATTCGAACCGGAAAACCCGACGCCTCCAGCGATGATGCGCAGCAGATCGATGTGCCGCTCGTACACTCGCCGTCGCTCACACACTGCGCGCCTCAGGTGGACGATCCAGCGGACTGCGCCGCAGCCCAACATCGCAATCCCGACAACCCCGACGATGGCCTCGACGCGGGCAGGTATGTCGCCCTGAAGGGCGAGCCAGCATTGGTGTGCGATGTCGACCAGGGTCGTCACGCCCCCATGACTGGGGATCGCACTGAGCACGACCGGTACCGCAATGCTGACCAAGGTGCCCACAACGAGCGCCGACCACGTCAAGAGCGTGACGTGCGCATCGATACCTCTGTCGATCATCGACCTCATCAGCAATGGCGCGGCAGCCGCAACCAACAGCCCACCGAGGGCCCACAGGAGTACGGCAGTCACCTCTGACGCTCTTTCAGACCGCGGGTGAGCACCTTCGATTCGTCATCGGAAGCGCCGCGGGCGAAGTGCAGCAGCACGCTCGTCGGGTCGCCGGTCGATTCGAGAAGTATTCGCAAGGCGTCGGAGGCGGCTTCTTCCCTGCTTCGGGTGGCTTCGTACCAATATGCCCGTCCGTTGCGTTGTCGGTGTACCCAGCCTTTACGGTGCAAATTGTCGAGCACCGTCTGAATCGTGGTGTACGCCGGTTCTCGACCGTCCTCGAGTTGATCGATGACATCACGAACCCGGACTGCGGCGCTGGTATTCCACACCACGTCCATCACCAGAGCTTCGAGCTCTCCCAAACCCTGCATGAGTGCCTCCTAGGCGCGTGTTCACTCTATCCCGTCGAACGAGCCAGCTACGTGATCCTTCGGTAGCGAGCACCCTGGTCCGAGAGGTTTGCATGCCTCGAATACGAATGCGGCCGTAGGCTCACGCCAGGTAGGACACCGATGTCATCATTCCCGCTTCCCCGTGATAGAGGTTGTGGCAGTGCAGAAGCCACTGGCCGGGATTGTCGGTGTCGAAGTCGACTTCGACAGTTTGGTTCGGCAAGACCAGCGAGGTGTCCTTCCGGGGGCCTGATCCGGCACCGTTGACAACCTCGAAGGTGTGTCCGTGCAGATGCATGGGATGAAACATCGTGGTGGCGTTGACGAAGCGAAGTCGTACTCTTTCGCCTTCGCGAACGTCGAGGGGGGGTGTGCTGCTCGTACGTCTCACCGTTGAGCGTCCAGGTGTACCCGCCCATCTCCATCCCGAGAGCGATGTCGTACGTGCGATCCGGCTCGCGTGCGGACAAGCGGACCGTATCGAGCGACATCAGTTGATCAGCCATCACCGGGGCTGCAGAGAGTTCGGCAGGCCGGACTGAGGACTGCGGCGCGGCGCCTGGCCCGGTACGCAACACAGCGAACCCGCTCCCGTCCTTACCTTCCGCGGCGGCGACAATCGGAAACGCCCCGTCCTGCAAGGTGATGATTGCGTCGTAACGCTCTCCCATCCCTATCAACAAGCATTGCGCCTGCTCGGGCTGAACCGGAAATCCGTCGCTGTGAGTAACAGTGAGAGGATGCCCCCCCCACTGCGAAACGGAAGGCCGTGTCGGCAGCTGCGTTGATGATGCGCAGGCGCAGCCGCTGGCCCGGCCGTCCGCCGAGCACGATGGGGTCGGCGGCGATCTTGCCGTTGATCAGGTAGTACGGGTAGCTCACGTCGCCGGTGTCGCCACCGAGAGGCGACTGGGCGGTGGGCGCGCTCATCGACATGCCGCCCATCGACATGCCCTCGCTGCGCAGCCGTTCGAGTTCTCGATCGGGGTCGCCGGCTACCCCGTCGAGCCAGTCGTCCAGGACCAGGACGGCTTCGAGGTCGTAGTCCGAGCCGTCGGCGGGGTCCTCGACGATCAGCGGTGCATACAGTCCTCTGTCGAGTTGGGTACCGACGTGAGGGTGAAAGAAGTACGTGCCCGCGTCGGGCACGGTGAAGTCGTAGCCGAACGAGTCACCGGAAGCCACAGCCGGCTGAGTCAGGCCCGGCACTCCGTCCATGTCGTTGCGCAAGGCGATTCCGTGCCAATGGATCGTCGTCTCCTGCTCGAGGCGGTTGTCGAGCTGTGCGCGCAACACATCACCTCGGCTCAGGCGAATCTCGGCACCGGGGAGTCTGTCGCCGAAAGTCCAGGTCTGTACCTGCACTCCGCCGAGGTCGATCGTGCTGGGCTGAGCACTCAAGGAAATATCGACTTGTCTGCCGGTAGCCGAGCGGCGCGCGTCCTCGGCCTGTCCCACCACATCGGAGTCCGGTCCGACGACTGCTGTTGCGGACGAGCCATTGCCGCATGCCGCCAACACGACGGCACTCGTTCCGGCCGCGCTCAGCGCGAGAAAGTTGCGGCGCGTGAGCGAGAACGCACCTGCGCTGCCTGGTCATACACATCTCCCAATTCTGTAGAAGTCCGTCCGCCGGCGGGCGTTCGATCCTCGCCGCGTTGCTGGTGCTGGTGCTCGTGCTCGTGCTCGTGCTGAGATCAGCGCACAAGCGCTGTTACCGCCTCCCGCACCTGACTCGGGTCGTAGAACACCGGCGTCGAGGTGATGCGCTCGATCGTTCCATCGCTCTGGACCAAGAAACTCAGGGGCAGGACAGGGGGCGCGTCAAGTGTCTGCAACGCCGCGTCGGCCTGATCGAACGAGGGATAGTGCACTCCCAGCTCGGTGAGCAGGCTCAATGCCGCATCGGCATCGTCTTGGACGTTGAGACCGACGACCCGAACCGCATCCGGTTCTGCGGCGTACTGGGCCAGAACCGGAATCTCCTGTCTACACGGACCGCACCACGACGCCCAGACATTGAGCAATGTGGGTTGCCCAGCCAGGGAGGTCCCCAGATCGGATAAGTCCGACGTTCCCAAGCATCGTGCGGACGTACCGACGAGCTCGCCAGTTACGGGGGACGGAACCGGCGACGAGGTCGGGCACGGCTCGAGGGCAGCACGGGTAGCGATCACTGCCGACGGGAGATCCTCGTCCTCGACGTGAGGTGCCGATCCTGCGGACCCCACCGACTGGGTCGAGGGATCTCGAGACCACAATGCCAGCGCTCCAACAACTGTCACGATGACGATGATCGCAAGTAGGGACCAGCGTGTCGTCACCCGCTGCACCCTGCACCTCTGTCTCGTTCACCTCGACGATGTCTTCCGGTCTGTCAGCGTCATACTACACGATCTACTATCTTCGATAGTAGCAACGTGGATCCTGCACGCCGTCAACGCTTTCGCGGCCCCTTCACCCTCGGGCCTCACAGTGCCAGCACACAGCTCTCCGGCCGTTCGCCGAAGACGACCGTCCCCATCGAGGCGCACGATGAAGGCCGTCCAGCGACGCCGAGTCCTTCTGGCGCAGAAGATATTACGTACATGAACTTCGGCTCCCGAGAAACAACCCGACGATCGAAATGGGTCGCAGGGTGCGAATGTTACCGATGTGATTCACTGTGACTGATGGTGCTTGTGCGGAAAGGGTGTAATAGTGATGCGGCGTGTCGCCTTGACTCGAAGGCGACCTGAATTACTGCCAGGTATGCAGTTGCCGTCCAGGAGGACCACCGACATGAGACCTCTGCCCTCGTCCTCGTACATGGCGCACCGAACTCGGTGGGGTACTCGCATCCTCGTCGGTACCGCGTTCGTGGGAGGCATCCTCGCGCTGGCACCCACGGCGTCTGCAGCCCCGGACGCCGATCCGGCTGCGCCGCCGCCTGCCTTCCCCGCGCAGGCCCAATCGGACCCGCACGTCCAACAGGAGGTCCTCGATCTCGTCGTCGGCGCACTACGCGAGATTCGCGCCAACGGTGCTCTCGACGACCTGGCCGGCCCACAGAGCCGCATCGTCTCCTGCCTCGTGGGCACGATCGGAGCCACCGATACAGCTGACGGACCAACGGCAGCCCTTTCGCGACTGATCCCCTGTCTCGCGCCGATCGACGACATCGACCCCACAGTTCTCCCCCGACTGGTGTCGTCGATGGACGTCGCCACACTTGCATCCACACTCGCGGCCGCCGAGACTCCCCACGATCCGGCCACCCCGCACACCTCGTCGCGCGGACATGCGGCGGTCCCACCCGGCAGGTCGAACGCCGAGCCCTCGACCGAACAACCGACGCCCAAGGCAACCCAGGACACTCAGGACCCCGAGTCGGCCGCCGAGTCGGCCGACTCGGCGACGCCCGAACTGCCCGCGCTCGAACCCGACGCCACTGTGCCTGAAACGTCGGCACCCGGCACGTCATCTGAAACAACGACACCCGAAACCACGACACCCGAGGCGGGCG
>NZ_BAOX01000180.1:0-10250 GCF_000813105.1 Rhodococcus sp. BS-15
GGCACGGTCGATGATCGACGCTACCTGCGTCGCCAGCTCGAAGGCCCGCTGAACCGCTGCGCCGCCGCGCTCGATCGCCCCATCATCACCGCGGACCGCATCACCGCTGCCGGACTGGTGCTCGGACTCGGCAGTGCGCTGGCAGCCGGGCTGCAGTTCTGGCTGCTCGCATTGGCGTTGTGGATCGTCTCCCGGATCGCCGACGGTCTGGACGGGCCCGTGGCGCGCAGGCGTGTGCGAGCCGGCGGGAAAAGCAGCGGGGCCGGTGGATTCTTCGACATTACTGCCGATTTCGTGGTCTACGGCACCACGGTGGTCGGTGTCGCGGTAGGAGCCTCGGCGCAGTTCGGTGCCCCCTGGTGGCCGTTTCTGCTGGTGTTGTTGGCGTACTACATCAACGGCACCGCGTTTCTGGCGTTCTCCTCGATCGCCGAGCGCACCGGGCGGACTATCGACGACGGGCGTTCGTTCTCCTTCCTCGGCGGATTGGCCGAGGGAGCCGAAACCATTGCGGTGCACAGTCTCTGGCTGCTGCTGCCCGGCATCTCGTGGCAGATCGCGGTCGTCTGGGCGGCGGTGGTCGCAGTGAGCTCGGGTCAGCGAATCATCGCCGGGTATCGCGCTCTTTCCTGAGCGTCAGGTCTGCGCGAGGACGGTCTCGACCATGAAACGATCGAACAGTTCAGGCTGCTCGAACAATGGCCGGTGGCCGGAGGTCTCGAACGTGGTCAGGTTCTTCGTCGGGGCGTCGAGGAGCTCGAGCCACTGCTCGGCCGGGCCGAGCCGTCCGGGTGCCTCGAATCGACCTCGGCCAGATAGACCGGGACCTCGAGCCGGGGTACATCGGTGCGAAAGTCGATGTCCTGTAGCTGCGGATACAGCACGGTGAAGACGTCGAAAAACCCGGCGAATGCGTGCAGCTGCTCCAGGAGGGAATACTCCCGTACGAACAGGTTCGAGGAAAAGCCCCCTACCCCTTCGGAATTCCTGCTGTGGTCGTAGGCGTAGACGGCGGTGTTGCTCAGGCTGGATTCGTAGTCGAGCATGTCGGTGTAGGGCGGTGGACCGCTGGCGGTGAGCGAGTCGATCAGCGCAGTGTTGCCGTTTCGGCGCGCCAGGGCAAGGGTGTCTCGGTAGAAGACCTCGTCGGTCTCGCGGGGGTCGACCATCTGTCCGACGCCGATGTAGCGCGGTACAGCTCCGGGTGTCGTTGGGCGGCAAGGACACCGAGAATGGTGCCGTACGACTGGCCGAGTAGATAGATCCGATCTTGGCCGAACCGATCGCGGAGATAGTCCGTGACCTCGACGGTGTCACTGACGGCCTGGTCCAGGGTCAGGGTCGAGACGGGGTCCAGGCTGCCATACGACTTGCCGGTCCCGCGTTGGTCCCAGGTCACCACGACGAAATCGTCCTCCAACGACTCGGCGTGGCGACGCATCGCCCCGAGTTCGGTTCCGCCTGGTCCGCCGGCCAGGAAGAGCAGGACAGGGTTGTCGGTGCTGCGCCCGCGAATCATCATCGCTTGCTCCTGACCCCCCACCTGGATTCGGTCCAATTCGGCGATACTGTCTGCGAGAGGCTCGCCGGCAGCGGTCAGGATGGGATCGGTGCCGGCGGGTCGGACGAGCCCGACGGACAGCGCCGCGAGAGCCACGGCAGTGACGACCGCGACGACGCGTCTCGAGATCACGCCGAAGGACCGTGGATTGCGAGCCGGAGACTGTTCACGGCGCGCGAGGCCTGCGCCAAGTGCCGAGCCGAGCAGCATCGGCAGTAGTGCGAGGACCGCATGCAGCCCGCGTCCGAGGATGAACGCAAGAAGGCCGAACGTACCTCCGCTCGCAAGCCGAATGCCATCGACGAGCGGTCCGTCCACAGACATCCGGGTGAGTTCGAATACGCCAGCGAAGACTGCCGGTGCCAGCAGCATGGCCCACCGACTGCGCATCCACCACCCCGCGAGGGTGCCCACGGCCAGGCTCGTGGCAATGGACCGAGCGCTTGGGCCGTGGTCATCGGACCACGCGGGGTCCACACTCCTGCGAGTAATCCCCACCCTGCGGCGACAACTACCGTGCCGAGCACTACGGCGATTCGGTTCGAGCCCACGTTTCGGAGCCGGTCGAGGGTGGTGGCCATGCGGATCCCTTGTTCCGGGGCAGCCATGGGTCCGGCCTGGCGGCAAGATCGTCGACAGGACTGCCTGAACGACGCTAGGTCCCTACTACGGCAGTGGCCAGGGTCGAACGTCCCCTTCTGCCCGCCGGAGTCACTTCCGGCCGGCAGTCGGTCAATTCTGTTGCTCGTCTATACTTTTGCGTCGCCGAATCCATACCGACCTCATCCTCGCGAGGGTGGACAGGGCGAGGGACACGGCAGGCGTTCCGAGTTGCGCACGAACGTCGGCGATGGCGGCATTCCATGGCCCGTCGTTGTACGTAGGGTACGGATGCGTTGCCGCAGCGAGATCGCGGGTGCGCATTCCGTGCTTGACGGCGAGGACGAGCTCTCCGATGGTCTCGCCGGCCCTCGGGCCCACCACACATGCACCGACGATGCGGTGTTTGGCGTCGAGCACCAGCGTCGTCGAGCCCTCGGTCCTGTTCTCGGTGACGGCTCGATCGATGTCGTCGTGGTCGAGCGTCTGCAACCTCAGACCGGGAATGCGCCGTGCCGTCCGCACATCGATTCCGGCAGAGGCAATCTCGGGATCGGTGAAGGTGACGCGCGGAGTGCCCGTCGTGTCGACCTTGCGTGGCAGTCCGAGGACAGCATTGCTCGCAGCCAGCGAGCCGTGCATCCCGGCAGTGTGGGTGAAGTGAGGATGACCGGTCAGATCGCCTGCGGCCCAGATTCGCGGGTTGCTGGTGGTCAGATGGTCGTCGACGGTGACGTAGCCACGGCCGTCCACAGCGACCCCCGCAGCGTCTAGCCCCAAAGTGTCGGTACGCGGGGTGCGTCCGGTCGCGAGAAGAACCTGATCGAACTCGATTACGCGTCCGGAATCAGTACGTGCGCAACGAGAGTCGATGTCGACGACCTCGGTGGAGGTGAGCACCGTCACTCCGTCCGCACCGAGGGCGGCCGCGAGCACCGAGGAGGCCGACTCGTCCTCCTTGGGCAAGATGGTCTCGGCGCGGCCCACCAGGGTGACCTTCGAGCCCAAGCGGGCGAAGGCCTGCGCCATTTCGCAGCCGATGTTTCCCGCGCCGATGACGAGCAGGCGCTGCGGCAACGCTGTCAGGTCCCACAGCGTCTCGCTGGTGAGGTAATCGACGGCGTCGATACCGGTGATCGGGGGGACGGTCGGACGAGCGCCTGTGGTGATGACCGCTTGGAGGAATTGGATGGGCCGGGAATCGACGGTCACGGTGTCTGCACCAGTGAAGATCGCATCACCGTGTACGACGTTGACGCCGGCGGCGGTGAGGGCTTCGGGCGAATCGATGGGTGCGATCTCCTCGATGGAGCGGTGCACGTGGGCCATCACTCGCGGGAAGTCGACCCGCATCTCGCCCACATCGACGCGAGGTGGTGCGCGGACCTGGCTGTGGCAGCGGCCGAGGCTGCCGCGATCAGCGCTTTCGACGGAACGCAGCCGGTCCACAGGCAGTCACCGCCGGTTCGTTCGCGTTCGATCAACACAACGTCGATCCCGAACCCGGCTGCGGTCTTCGCCGCGACGATGCCTGCGGTGCCGCCGCCCACGACCACGAGATCGGCCGTCGCGGGCCACTCTCGGTTTTCTGCCTTGCGTGCTTTCATGTGTTCTCACCCGTCAGTCGGTCCATGAAGCGTCGAATGTGCTGGACGCTGTCCTCATCGGGCATCGTGTCGACGGTCCACCGCGAGAGGGCGGCGCTGATCTGCTTGAACTCCAGCTCCGCGGCGCGGCATTTCTCACATACCGCCAGGTGGGCTTCGAGACGTCGGATCTCGTCGGTGCCCAGTGGTGCGGCCGGGTCGGCGTCGAGGTAACGCTGTATCCGCCGCGCCGACCAATGGCACGTCAACACCATCCGTGCGGATCTGATCATGGGTGTGCCTTTCCGGTAGCAGCGACGAACATGGGCCGAAGATGACGTCGTACTCGTTCCCGTGCACGGCTCAGTCGTGACATCACCGTGCCGACGGGGACTCCCAGGAGGTCCGCGGCCTCGCTGTAAGTGAGTTGGTCGACGTCGACCAGGAGGAGGACTGTTCGAAACTTCGGGGCCAACGATTGGACAGCCCGCTCGAGATCGTCGGAGAGGATCGACGTCATCACGTGCTCCTCTGTTCCCGGTGGATCGACCCCGAATGCGGGCCGTGTGGAGACGAAGTCGGCGAAGTCGGCGACGGTGTCCGGGCGGCGACGCCGGTGCATGTTCATGTTGGTGTTGCGCAGAATGGTCAGCAGCCACGCGCGCGGGTGGCGACCGTCGAATCTGTCGACGCTGCGCCAGGCGCGCACCAGTGTTTCCTGAACCAGATCCTGGGCGTCGGAGGGGCCGGTCAGGGTTGTCGCCACCCGAAGGAGAACCTCGATCTCAGGTTCGACGTACAGGCGAAATCCATGCGCCTGCGCGTCGGTCATGTCGGCGGGCTCGGAATCATGCACGTTTCAGGGAACCCTTCGACTGGTAAGCAGTGTTCCAAAAGTGACGCTCGATGTTTCCACAGGCACGAGTGTGCCCGGTTCGACCGATTCGACACCGAACCCGACCTGGAACGGACACCCCCGATGAAACGACCCACCCCATACACCGCGTCGGCCCAGCTGTACGACGTGATCTCCTTCGAATGGCCGGTCTACCGCGCAGGACGGGCGGCCGCAATCGATCAGCTCTCCCTCCCGCCTGGAAGTCACGTACTCGACATCGGGTGCGGAACAGGACTCAACTTCTCCTTGCTGCAGCAGCAGATCGGGCCGAGCGGGTCCATCACCGGCGTCGACGCCAGCGCGCAGATGCTCGGTCAGGCCCGTCGCCGCGCCGATTCCGAAGGCTGGTCCAACGTCACGCTGATCGAGGCCGACGCCACCACCGTGGATGCCGACGAGCTGGGTGACGAGCGACGGTTCGACGCTGCGATCGCCACCTACGCGCTGTCCCTGATGGCGGAATGGGAGTCGGCGCTGAACGCAATGATCTCGGCGACGCGGCCAGGCGGCTACGTCGCCGTCGTGGATATGCAGAAGCCCACCGGCGCAGCGGCGGTCTGGACTCCGCTCGCTCGCCTGGCGTGCAGGCTCGGCGGAGCGACATCGACGCCCATCCGTGGACGACGATGGATCACCAGCTGGCAGAAGTTCGTTCGGCGTCCGTGCGCGGTGGCCACATCCAGGTACGCCTCGGATCAGTCCTTCCGGACTGACACTCCGTTCCAGAACGCGACACGACCTTGATTCGGCGCGCCAACGGGGAGGGGTGGCGGTACTCGAATGCTGCGTTCTTCAGCGCAGCCCCCTCGACCGTGACGTCGAAGTAGCTGGCCATCCCCTTCCACACGCACAGTGACTTCGACGCCGTCGAGGTGAGAACGCCGTCGTGTACCGCACCGATGGGAAAGTAGGCATTGCCCTCCACCATCACGATGTCTTCCGACTGTGCAATCCTGTGCTCGCCCACCCACGCCGACATGCTGTTCACGACGTTGCCCGCTTACCGAAGCCGAACATCGCGCGCCATTTTCCGGTGTCCTGTCGCGGCGGTACCAACTCGTCCACCCGATCGGGCAATTCACTCTCGAGTGCGGCAATGACCTGCTTGACACTCGGGTTCACGAGCGCGCTGCCTCCGATGAAGACTGTCGGCACTGTTTCGTCGCCCCCGGTCGCAGCGCGGACCCGCGCAGCGGCATCGGGTTCCGTCCAGATGTCGATGTCGGTCGTGGCTATCCCGCGCTTGCTCAACCCGCTACGCAGCCTCATGCAAAACGGGCAACCCGGTCGCCACATGACCTCGATGCCGTCGACGAACGTCGATGAACTCATACGTGCTCCTGTCTTCGATGTCTGTGCTCACGGAACCCGCGACCGCGTGCGCTCATTCCAACGCGTTCACAGGAGCCGCGCTGAGGAGTCACTTCTTCTGGCGTCGGCTCCCGCCGTGCCAGTCCTGTTGCACGCCGGCTTCGTCCTCCTGCACACCGAGCGCCTTCAGCTGGGGGAGCTCACGCAGGCTGCGCTTCATCTCGGCGAATCCGGGGAAGCGCGCAAGCCCGATCACGTTGTCCCACAGCGGTACTGCTTCTTCGTCGCTGGGCAGTCGGCTGATCACCGGCCCGAAGAACGCGACACCGTCCGGCGGCTCGAAGGCAATGATGGGGGTGCCGACGTCCTTGCCGGTCAGTGAGAGCGCATGATCGGTTTCGGCCTGGATCTCCTCGTCGAGCGATGAATCCTCCAGCGCTGCAGTGTGATGGGTGGGCAGCCCGAGTTCTTCGAGGATCGGGCCCAGGAATTCTGCGGTGCCGCGATAGCCGTGACTCGCAGCGTCGTCGGGGACGACCTCGGCGTCGAAGATGCGCTTGCCGAGGGCCTGGTACAGCGGCCCGATTGCGGCCGACCCGTGCTCACGACGAACCGAGACAGCGGCCCGCAACAGTCGTAGACCTGCGGTGTGGCCGGCCTCGTACTCGGGAGGGAAGTGCGCGTCGTAGTCGATGTGGGAATTGAGCAGCCGCAGTGAGATGAACCGCCAGTCGACGGTGTAGTCGCGCTGGGCCTGGACCTTGCGAACCCATTTGCTGGTCATCCAGGCGAACGGGCACACCGGATCGAAATAGAAGTCGATGTCGGACATCAGGGGACTCTCCTTGTCGGGCGTAGGTTCGGTTCGATTCATTTCTCACCCAGCAGTGCCGAGCGCTGATCGGTGACGACGGCCCGGATGGCGTCGACCACCGCCGACACCTCCGGCCGTCGAAGTGTTTCGGTCCGGGTGACGAGCCAGTAGGTCAGTTTCACCGCTATGGCGTCGGGCAGGACTCTTTGTAGGTCGGGGTGGCGGTCGGCCATGAAGCACGGCAGCAGTCCGATGCCCGCCGAGGCGCGAGTGGCCTCGACGTGGACGAAGACGTTGGTGGAGGTGACCGATTCGCGCATCGTCGGGGTGAAGTTGGGGGCCAGATCCAGATCGTCGACGTGCAACATGGAGTCGATGAAATAGATGAACGGGTGTGCGGAGAGGTCGGCCGGCACCTGGGGCGTTCCGTGTTCCTTCAAGTAGTCCTCGGATGCGTAGAGGCCGAGTAGATAGTCGCCGAGCCGGATGGCCTCGGCGCGGTGCACCTGCGGTTGGCCGACGACGATCTCGATGTCCAAGCCCGATCGCTGCTGCGACGCACGCCGGGTGACGGCGACGATCTCCACCGACACCCGAGGATGCGTTCGCTGCACCCGCGCCGCTGCCGGGGCCGCGATGTAGGCACTGAAGCCGTCGGTCGCCGAAATGCGCACCACACCCTCCAACGCACCGGCGTCGGTCGAGACCAGCGTGCGCAGCGCATCCTCGACGGCTTCGGCAGCGGTCAATGCGCCGCGGCCCAGTTGCGTGAGCTCCCAGCCTCCGCCTGCTCGGGTCAGCACTCGCCCGCCGAGCGTGTCCTCGAGCGCGGCGATGCGTCGAGAAATGGTCGTGTGGTTGATGCCCAGGTCGTCGGCCGCAGAACTGTAGCGACCGGTTCGGCTCACAGCGAGGAGCACCAGTAGGTCGTCTGCACTGGGGATCTTCGCGCCACCGAGTGTCATGTCTGCAGTTTTGCAGATCCGACCTGCGTTCATGGCTCTTGCGTCGACAAACATCTGCACCAATACTCAGAGCGACCCGCCAATGTGTGGTCTGTCACAAACAAGAACCTGAAGTGCCGAGTAACACAGGAGAGTCAATGAGCGTCGATCAGCCGCTGGCAGGACGGTCCGAACCGGACCCCGATGCCACCCCCGCAGGCCTCAAGAAGGTAGTCGGGGCATCGATGGCAGGCACCATCGTCGAGTGGTACGAGTTCTTCCTCTACGGAACCGCCGCCACCCTGGTGTTCAGCAAGATCTTCTTCGCCGCCGGAACCAGTGAGCTCGACGCCATCCTCGCGGCCTTCGTCACCTACGCCGTCGGGTTCGTCGCACGGCCGTTGGGCGGCATCGTCTTCGGTCACTACGGCGACAAGTACGGCCGAAAGAAGTTGCTGCAGTTCAGCCTCGTCCTCGTCGGTGGAGCCACGTTCCTCATGGGCTGCCTGCCGACCTTCGGGGCGATCGGCTACTGGGCACCGGCACTACTGGTGACCCTGCGATTCATCCAGGGCTTCGCCGTCGGCGGCGAATGGGGTGGCGCGGTTCTCCTCGTCGCAGAACACAGCCCGAACAAGTCCCGCGGATTCTGGGCCAGTTGGCCGCAGGCAGGCGTGCCCGCAGGCAACCTGCTCGCCACCGTCGCGCTGCTGGTGCTGACGACCACCCTGTCCGACGAGGCCTTCCTCAGCTGGGGCTGGCGAGTCGCGTTCTGGCTCTCCGCGGTCATCGTCTTCGTCGGCTACTACATCCGCACCAAGGTCTCCGACGCCCCGATCTTCCTCGAGGCACACAAGCAGGCCGAGGTCATCAAGGCTGCGTCGTACGGCGTCTTCGAGGTCGTCAAGCGCTACCCGCGGGGCGTCTTCACCGCCATGGGACTGCGCTTCGGTGAGAACGTCATGTACTACCTCGTCGTCACCTTCTCCATCACGTATCTGTCGGTCGAGGTGGGTACCGACACCTCCACGATCCTGTGGTGGATGCTGATCGCCCACGCAATCCACTTCTGCACAATTCCGGTGGTGGGCAAGCTCGCCGACCGCGTCGGACGTCGCCCGGTCTACTTCGCCGGAGCCATCACCGCGGCCACCTGGGGCTTCTTCGCCTTCCCGATGATGAACAGCGGCCACAACGTCGTCATCATGCTGGCCATCATCATCGGCCTGATGTTCCACGCCTTCATGTACGCCACGCAGCCGGCCATCATGGCCGAGATGTTCCCGACGCGGATGCGGTACTCCGGTGTGTCCCTCGGCTACCAGGTCACCTCGATCGTCGCCGGTTCACTGGCCCCGATCATCGCGGTCAAGCTGCTCGACGTCTACGGCTCGTCCGTCCCGATCGCGGTATACCTGGCCGTGGCCTGCGCGATCACCGTGGTTGCCGTCGTTATCGCAAGAGAAACAAAAGGATTGGCGCTCGAAAGCATCGATATCGCCGACGCCAAGAACCTGGCCACCGAAGCCGAGCTGGCCAAGGCCGGTCTGCTCGATCAGAATTCACAGCGGTGACCGACCTCGACGGACGCTCCGCCCTCGTCACCGGTGGAGCGTCCGGGATCGGGGCCGCGTGTGCACGCGAGCTCGCCGGCCGTGGTGCACGCGTCACCGTCGCCGATGTGAACGACGTTGCCGCAAAGGAATTGGCGTCGGAGATCGGCGGTGACGTCTGGTCGGTGGATCTGCTCGACACCACCGCGCTGGACGACCTTCGCCTGGACGTCGACATCCTGGTCAACAATGCGGGCATTCAAACGGTGGCACCGATCGTCGACTTCGACCCGGGCGCGTTCCGCAGGATTCAGACGCTGATGGTCGAGGCTCCGTTCCTGCTCATCCGAGCGGCGCTGCCTGGGATGTATGCCCGCCGGTTCGGCCGGGTCATCAATCTGTCTTCGGTGCACGGTCTGCGGGCGTCGGAATTCAAGGTCGCCTATGTCACCGCGAAGCATGCACTGGAAGGACTGTCGAAAGTGACGGCCCTCGAAGGTGCCGCCCACGGTGTGACGAGCAACTGCGTCAACCCGGGATACGTCCGAACGCCGCTGGTCGAAAAGCAGATCGCCGACCAAGCCAAGGCACACGACATCCCCGAGGGCGAAGTACTCGAAAAAGTCCTGCTGACCGAGGCCGCCATCAAGAGACTCGTCGAACCCGCCGAAGTCGCCTCACTGGTGGGTTGGTTGACCTCCGAGAACGCCGGCATGGTCACCGGAGCGTCATACACCATGGACGGTGGTTGGTCGGCTCGATAGTCCGCTGCCGCCCCGCGTCAATGGACCACTGCATACGTCTGGCCGCGTCAATGTGACATCGACGCGGAGACGCGAACTGGTGGATGGACCACTGCATACGTCTGACCGGTGCAGTGGTCCATTGACGCGAACGGGGTGGGCGCCCGAACCAGGGCGGGCGATCGGGCCGGCGGGCGAATGGCAACACCCTCGAACAGCAAGAAGCCCCCGTGACATGTC
>NZ_BAOX01000179.1:0-10273 GCF_000813105.1 Rhodococcus sp. BS-15
GCAGTGGTATGGATATCGGGTTCGGTTGTCGTCATGCAGATGTCCCCTACGTTGTGTGGAATGGCAGATTGCGATCGTCAGTTCGTGGCAAGCGAGCGTGCGATCACCAGACGCTGAATCTGGTTGGTGCCCTCGAAGATCTGAGTGATCTTGGCGTCGCGCATGTATCGCTCGACGCGGAAGTCGCGGGTGTACCCGTAGCCACCGAGCACCTGCACCGCATCGGTGGTCACCTTCATGGCAGCATCGGTGGCGATCAGCTTGGCCACGGAAGCGTTGCGCGAGTACGGAAGTCCGGCGTCACGCCGACGGGCAGCATCGAGGTAGGTGGCGCGGGCCGAGTCCACTGCAGCCGCCATGTCCGCCAGCACGAAACCGAGGCCCTGGTGGTCGATGATCTTCTTGCCGAACGCCGTACGCTCCTGGGCGTACTTCACCGCGTCGTCGAGCGCCGCCTGCGCGATTCCCACTGCCACAGCGGCAATTCCGAGCCGTCCGGCATCGAGTGCACTGAAGGCGATCTGCAGCCCCTGCCCCTCCGCACCGATTCGCCACTCGGTGGGTACGTGCACGTTGTCGTAGTGCGCCGAGGTCGTCGGGATCGCGTGCAGTCCCATCTTCTCCTCGGGCCTGCCGAAGCTCAGGCCGTCGGTTCCATCCGGAACGAGAAAGCACGAGATGCCCTTCGATCCTTCTCCTGTCCGGGCGAACAAATTGTAGAAGTCGGCCACTCCGCCGTGCGTGATCCACGCCTTCGAACCGTTGACCGTGTAGCCACCCTCGGTCGGGGTGGCCTTGCAGCTCAGTGCGGCGGCGTCGGAGCCGGCCTGCGCCTCGGACAGTGAGTACGCGCCGATCTGTGCACCACCGAGCATGCCGGGAAGCTTGTCGGCTTTCTGCTGATCGGTACCGAAAACCATCAAGGGGTGGCAGGCAAGGCCGTGCACGCTCACCGCAACGGCCACTGCCGCCCAGCGCGATGCCAGTTCTTCGAGAACCTGGAGATAGACCTCGTACGGTTGTCCTCCCCCGCCCCATTCCTCCGCGTAGGGCAGGCTCAACAGGCCCGCCTCGCCGAGGGTGTCGAACACTCCGTCGGGGTACGCCTCGCGCCGTTCGTGATCGTCGACGATCGGGTCGAGCACCTTGTCTGCCACGTCGCGGGTCAGCGCGATGAGGTCGCGCGCTTCGGCAGTGGGCAACAGACGATCGACGGGCACGTGAAAAACCTCCGGAAAGTTCGGATCAGTACTGCTGGGCGATCCGCAGTACTGATGCAGAGTACTGCACAAGACGATGCAGTACCATCCCTGATGTGAACGCACCCGTGACCTCGCATGCCACGGCTCGCCGTTCCGAGCTCTTCGACCAGCTCGTGAGTCTGTTTCTGGCAGAGGGCTTCGCGCACCTGACGCTCGACACCATCGCGGCCCGCCTCCGCTGCTCCAAGTCCACGCTGTACACACTGGCGTCGAGCAAGGACCAGCTTGTCGGCGGTGCCACCGTGCACTATTTCAAGTCCATGACCACGCAGGTCGAAAGCGCGGTCGCCGAGGTCGACGGCACCCGCAATCGCATCACCACGTATCTGACTGCGGTGGGAGCAGCTCTGGAGTCGGCGTCCGAGCAGTTCATGACGGACCTGGCGTCACTCGAGGCGGCCCGCTCGGTGTACGAACGGAACACCGCGATCGCCGCGCGCCGCGTCCAGGAGTTGATCAGCGAGGGCGTGGCCAGTGGCGAGGTGCGCGACGTGCACGCGGCCTTCGTCGGCGACGTCGCCTCCTCGGTCATGGTTCGCATTCAGACTCGCGAGGTGTTCCGCCTGACCGGACTGAGCGACGGCGACGCCTATCTCGAACTGGCGAAGCTCTTGACCGCCGGCATCGGCGCGTAGCCCGGACGCCGGGAATGGATTCGACCCGACACACGCTGAAGTACAGTGAATAGTTGATCCTTCAACGAAAGAGCGCGTGATGAAGAAGATCGGATTTCTGTCCTTCGGGCATTGGTCGGCGTCCCCACAGTCACAGACGCGGTCGGCGTCGGACGTGCTGCTGCAGTCCATCGACCTCGCGGTCGCGGCCGAAGAACTGGGTGCCGACGGCGCGTACTACCGCGTCCATCATTTCGCCAGCCAACTCGCGTCACCGTTCCCCCTCCTCGCCGCCGTCGGTGCCAAGACGAGCACCATCGAGATCGGCACCGGCGTCATCGACATGCGCTACGAGAATCCGTTCTACATGGCCGAGGACTCGGGTTCCGCCGATCTCATCTCGGGCGGACGGTTGCAGCTCGGGGTCAGCCGAGGATCGCCCGAGCAGGTCATCGAGGGGTATCGCCATTTCGGCTACACACCGGCCGAGGGTTCCGATCACGCCGACATGGCCCGCGAACACACCCGCATCTACCTCGATCTGCTCGAGGGCAAGGGCTTCGCACAGCCGAATCCACGGCCGATGTTTCCCAATCCGCCCGGACTCCTGCGCCTCGAACCGCACTCCCCCGGTCTCCGACAGCGCATCTGGTGGGGCGCCGGCACCCGCGAAACCGCCGAATGGACCGCGCGCCAAGGCATGAATCTGATGAGCTCGACGCTGTTGAGCGAAGACACCGGAGTGCCGTTCCATCAGTTGCAGGCCGAGCAAATCGAACGATTCCACAAGACGTGGAGCGACGCCGGACACAATTTTGCACCGCGAACTTCAGTGAGCCGCAGCATCTTTCCGATCGTCAACGATCTCGATCGCGCCTATTTCGGCCGAGAGGGCAGTGGCGACGATCAGGTCGGTTACATCGACGGTGGCAAAGCCCGATTCGGCAAGACGTACGCAGGCGAACCCGATCGACTGATCGAGGAGCTCGCTGCGGACGAAGCGATCGCGGCCGCCGATACCTTGCTGCTCACCGTCCCGAACCAGTTGGGCGTCGACTACTGCGCGCACGTCCTCGACACTGTGCTGCGTGACGTCGCCCCGGCGCTGGGGTGGCGCTGAACACTCGCGGAGCGAGATGGGGTTGGTTTCGGCGGATACGGGTACTGGCAGCACGTTCACCCACCCCCACCTGCCAGGAGTTCTCATGCTCAAACGCGACGTATCCGCGCGCCTCGATGTAGACATCACCGCAGCCACCACGCTCGAATTCCAGATCGCGATCGCGCCACACCCGGGCACGACGGTCACCGAATCACTGTCCTTCGTTCTCGACGGCACCCCCATCGAGGCGAAGGAAGTGAGCGGGCCGCACGGCAACCGAATTCACGTCATGCCCGCCGACGTGGGCAACCTGCAGGTGTCGTACGACGCCACGATCTTGGGCAACACAACCCCGGCTCCGGTCACCGACTACGACATGTCGCTCTACCTTCGACCCAGCCGGTACGCCGAGGCCGACAAGTTCTACGGTTTCGCCGCAACCGAATTCGGCGACTACGCGGACTCCGAGGAACTGCTGGCCAAGATTTCCGCGTGGGTCGGCGCTCGCCTGAGCTATGTTCCCGGAAGCAGTGATCCGATCGACGGAGCCGTCGACACGCTGCTCGCCGGACAGGGCGTCTGCCGGGACTACTCGCACCTCGTGGTTGCCATGCTGCGCGCGGTCAACGTTCCGGCCCGCCTGGTGGCGGTGTACGCACCCGGCTGCGATCCGATGGACTTCCACGCCGTCGCCGAGGCGTTCGTGGGTGGCCAGTGGCGCGTCGTCGATGCCACCTGCCTTGCCCCGCGCTCGACGCTGGTGCGCATCTCGGTCGGTCGCGACGCCGCCGACACCGCATTCCTGGACAACCACAAGGGTGCCATCACGCTCAACAGTTCCGTGGTCACCGCGGTGGTCGACGGTGAGCTCCCCCACGACGACATCACCGAGCTGGTCTCGCTCACCTGACCCTCCGACCGAACGCCGCCGTGATGTGATCCGCATCACGGCGGCGTTTGTTTTCGGTATCGGAAACCGACTAAGTATCCGTTACCAGCATTCACAGCCACCTGAAAGGGACTCACATGAGCTTCATCGACAAGGCCAAGAACGCAGCAGAAGACGCCATCGGCAAGGCCAAGGAAGTTGTCGGCGACGCCACCGACAACACGGACCTCGAGGCCGAGGGCAAGAAGGACCAGGGTTCGGCAGGCGTGAAGAAGGTCGGCGAGAACATCAAGGACACCTTCAAGTAACCACCCCAATCGCATCGAGTGCCGCCGATCTCGATGATCGGCGGCACTCGCCTTTCACCCCACCTACTTCACACCCGAGAACGGATTCCCTCATGACCGCATCGACCGACACGACACAGACCACCAAGCGTCGCGGCGGATTCGCCTCCAAGTTCGCCCTCCTCGTCACGCTGGTCCTCGTCGCAGCACTGGTGATTTTCGTGCTGCAGAACACGATTCACACCAACATCAACTTCCTCGGCTGGAACTTCGAGCTCGCTCAGGGTGTGTCCCTGCTCGGTGCCGCTGTCGTCGGTGCCGTCATCGCGCTCGCCGCAACAGCCGCACTGAAGGTTCGACGCGCAGTTCGCTGATCGCGTAGAGCCGGTCGACGACACCGTCGACCGGCACAACCACGTCACTCAGACGATGTCGCTCCACAGTTCTCGGAGCACCACACGGTCGTCGAACTCAGGACCGTAGACCTGCTCGGTGTCGCAGCCTCGGCCCGCGACCACAACCACGTCTCCCGGCCGGGCGGTGTGCACCGCGAGCGCCAGCGCGGCACGACGATCCGGCTCCACCATCACCACTGCCGACCGCGCAGCTCGCGCGCCCTCCGCCACTGCTCGGCGGATGACATCGGCGTCCTCGGACAGCGGGCTCTCGTCACTGACGATCACCACATCCGCCAGAGCCGCTGCGGTGGCACCCAGAGGAAAACGCTTGCCAGGATCGCGTTCCCCTGTCGCTCCGACAACCACTATGACCTGTCCGGTCACCAGAGATCGCACGAACGGCAGCAAACTGCGCTGCCCCTCGGTGTTGTGCATGTAGTCGACGAGGGCCAGAAACGACTGCCCGACGTCGATACGTTCGAGCCGGCCGGGAACCGAACGGACACGCTCGAACCCGGCGGCGACCGACTCGAGATCCTTGCCCGCAGCCAATGCGACGGCGAGCGCGGTCAGCGCGTTGCTCGCCTGGTGCGGTCCGAGCAGGGGCAGGCGAATGTGCAGCGAACCCAGCGGAGTTCGCACCGTCATGGATGTATCGGCATCGGTGCACTCGATGTTCTCGCCCACGACGTCTGCGCGCGGATCGGCTGCAGACCACGTCCAGCACGGAACGTCGACCAGCCGGGCGAGTCGTCTGCCGTGTACGTCGTCGATCCCCACTGCGGCGACGGCCGTTCGGTCGGCTGCGAACAACTCGGCCTTCGCCGCGAAGTACTCGTCCATGCTGCCGTGGTAGTCGAGGTGGTCCGGGCGGAGATTGGTGAACCCGACCGCTGCGAACCGCACGCCGTCGACGCGGTGTTCGGAGACTGCGTGCGAGGACACCTCCAGTGCAACCGCAGTCGCACCCTCGTCGCGAAACCGTCCGAGTGTGCGCTGGACGGTGGCGGCCTCCGGTGTCGTTCGTGCCGTCGGCACCGAAGTCAGTGGTCCCTGAAGACCTATGCCGGTCATCGTGGCGACAACCTCGCCGGACGCGGCGAGTCCGGCGGCGAGAAGCAACGCGGTACTGGTCTTTCCGTTGGTGCCGGTCACGCCGTACATGTCCATCGTGTCGGCCGGATACCGATGGATCCGGGCGCAGACCGGACCGGCGCTTCGACGCGGATCCGCTACGACGATGGTCGGCAGTACCGTCGACACTCGGTCGGACAGCACGGCGACTGCTCCGCGCTCGAACGCCTCGATCTCGAAATCCAGTCAGTGAACGTGGGTGCCAGGAAGCGCCATGTACAGGTCCCCTGGCATCACGGTTCGCGAGTCGTCACTGGCCCCGGTCACCCGAACGGACTCGATGGGTTCCGGCGATCCGAGCGAGAGGGCCAGGTCGGCCAGGGGCACCCCGACGACCCTCGGCGGTGTCCGTCGACTGTCGAACGACGCGGAGTCGGTCAATGCCCTGCGGGGTCCGTCAGAGACTTACCCTCCCGAGCTTTGACGCGTCTGCGCTCCAGAAGCACCAGCACGATTCCGGCAATCAGCAGGATCGGCGCGGCTACCGCCCCGATCCACGTCCAGCCACTGAACCCGTACCCGGCTGCGGTGAGGGTGAGGCCGAGGCTCACCAATGCCAGACCGATACAGATGTATCCCGGCCAGTTACGTGTGTCGACGATCGCCTCACCGGCGTGACCACGTGTGGTCCGATCGTCGTCGGTAGCACCGGCGTCGGCTTCGCCCGTGTTCTCGTCTGCCATGTGGATCCCCTCCGGATGCGGACCGTTCATCCCATTCGAGACAAACCGTCCACGACGGCTGCCCGCTCGAGACGGGAGATAAACCTGGCAGCGGAGCGAATCGACCGATCAGTCGTGCCAACCCACCGCTGCGAACGGAGCGTGGCTCGTCACTCGGCCTACGATGCCTGCGTGCGCGAAGTCCTTGGCGGTTGCCACCGCATCGGGCACGTCCACACCCTTGGCGAGCTCAGCGGTGATGGCAGCCGCGAAGACGCAGCCCGCTCCCGAGACCCGCTCGTCGCCGATCTTGGGAGCGCGCAACACGGTCAGTTCGGAACCGTCCCAGACGACGTCGACGGCCTCGTCACCGGGCAACCCCGCACCGCCCTTGACCACCACATAGCGCGGTCCCAGATCGGCAATACGCTTGGCCGCCTCGCCAGATCGTCGACGGTGGTGATGGCGTCCATTCCGGACAACGTCTGTGCCTCGAACAGGTTGGGGGTGATCACGGTGGCCACCGGAAGAATGTCGCGCCGAAGCGCATTGTCGGTGTCGAGCGCCGCGCCCGGCTCCTGCCCCTTGCAGATCAAGACCGGATCGACCACCACGTGCCGCCACGGCTGCAGACGCAACGAGCTCGCCACGGTCTCGACGGTAGCGGGCGTGCCGAGCATGCCGATCTTGACGACATCGAGATCGTGTGCGGCAGTGGCAACTTCGATCTGATCGGCGATGACCGAGCTGTCGATGGGGACGAAGCGGTGGCCCCAGCCGGACTTCGGATCGAACGAGACGATGCACGTGATGGTGCCGACCCCGTAGACCCCGAGCCGCTCGAATGTCTTGAGATCTGCCTGCAGACCGGCTCCACCGGTGGCTTCCGAACCTGCGATCACGTACGCGATAGTCGACATGAGCTCAGTATGACAAGCACCGCTGCGCCTCGAATCAGGTGGTCGAGCGGCGGGTCAGGTGCGGTCAGCTCGGTGGCCACCGGTCTTCTGCCTCGACGTCCTCGATCCGAACGGTCCGATGAGTCCAGATGGCCTCGAAACATGGGCCATGCTCTGCTGCTATCGGTTGAGGCGGACCGTTTCGGGGCATACGGCCGTATCCGATCCTTCTACCGTGCGATCGCAGCACCGAGAGTGCCCCCACTTCCAGCCCCGGAGTGTCGGCGAGCACCGATCACGCGCTCACACATCCTGACAAGAGATTTCGGAGGCCCAATCGTGCCCACGAGCAGAGACACCACAGCCAGCTGCGAGGACGTCTGGAACGTTCTCGCGAACGCATGGACGTACGCCACCTGGGTGGTCGGCGCATCCCGAATTCGCGCAGTCGACGACACCTGGCCCGCCGCCGGTGCCGCGATCCACCATTCGGTGGGTGCCTGGCCCGCCGTCCTGAGCGACATCACGCGCTCGGTGGGAATTCATGCCGACCGCGAAATCCGGCTCGAGGCGCGAGCGTTGCCGTTCGGCAAGGCGTCGATCACCTTGCGGCTGCACCCGATTGCCACCGGCTGCCGCATCGAGATCATCGAACATGCGATCACGCCGCCCTTCGACCTGGTGCCGAACAGGGTGCAGCATCTCTTGTCGCATCCGCGCAACGCCGAGGCACTACGCCGGCTCGCTCTGCTGGCAGAGCGGTCCACGGCGCCGTGAGCAAGTCCCCACTGCGACAGGCAGTCTCGGGGAAGATGCTGTTCGTGTTCATTCTCGGCGACGTGCTCGGCGCCGGAATCTACGCTCTCGTCGGCGAGATCGCGGGTGAGGTCGGCGGCGCGATCTGGCTCCCCATGCTCGTCGCGCTGCTGATGGCGCTGCTCACCGCTGCGTCGTATGCGGAACTCGTCACCAAGTACCCACGAGCAGGTGGCGCGGCCGTGTTCGCGCAGCGCGCGTACGGGCACCCGCTCGTGTCGTTTCTGGTGGGGTTCTCGATGCTCGCCGCAGGTGTCACCAGCGCCGCAGGCTTGGCGCTCGTCTTCTCGGGCGACTACCTGGGTGTGTTCCTCGACGTGCCTGCCGTGCCGGCCGCGGTTGTCTTCCTGCTTCTGGTCGGGCTGCTCAACGCGCGCGGGATCACCGAATCGTTGCGGGCGAATCTCGCCATGACGATCGTCGAGGTGTCGGGTCTGGTGCTGATCGTCGCCCTCGCCGGTCTCGTCCTGAGCCGGGGCGACGGCACGCCGTCCAGGGTCCTCGAATTCACCGACGAGACAACTCCGACGCTCGCAGTGCTCGGCGCGGCTCTGCTCGCGTTCTATTCGTTCGTGGGATTCGAGACGTCGGCGAACATCGCCGAAGAAGTCGAGGACGTGCGACGGGTCTATCCGCGAGCACTTCTCGGCGCCGTCACCGCGGCCGGGGTGGTCTACGTGCTCGTCGGTCTCGCAGTGTCCACCGTCGTGCCCGCCGACACCCTGGCGCAATCGAGCGGTCCGCTGCTCGAGGTCGTCGCCGCTGCCGATGCCGGCATTCCGCCGTGGGTCTTCGGCCTCGTCGCACTGATAGCAGTAGCCAACGGCGCACTGCTGACCATGATCATGGCGTCGCGACTGACCTTCGGCATGGCGCGTGACGGTCTGCTTCCCGGCGCATTGGCCAAGGTTCTGCCGGGGCGCAAGACTCCGTGGGCGGCGATCGTCGCCACCACGGTCGTCGCGATGGTGTTGTGCAGCACCGGTTCCGTCGCTGCGCTTGCGGAGACCGTGGTGCTACTCCTGCTGTTCGTCTTCATCAGCACCAACGTCGCGGTCCTGGTACTCCGCAGCGATCGGGCCGACTCCGGTCATTTCCGGACACCGACAGCACTCCCCGTCCTGGCATTGATCACGTGCGCAGTTCTGCTGACCCAACAGTCCGCGGCAACGTGGCTGCGCGCCGGATTGCTCCTCGCCGTGGGAGTAGCGCTGTACTTCGTCGGTAACCTGCTGACCAGCAAGACCGATACCGACCAGAGGAGTGCAGTCTCATGACCACCACCGAGGTCGACGCGATCGTGATCGGCAGTGGCCACAACGGCTTGGTGGCGGCAGCAGCGATGGCCGACGCCGGCTGGGACGTCGTGGTTCTCGAGGCCGCCGAACATCCCGGCGGCGCTGTGCGCAGCGCCGAGCTCGTGTCCGGTTTCACCAGCGACCTCTTCAGCGCCTTCTACCCGCTGGCTCTCACCTCGCCTGCCATGACGGCACTCGAGCTGGAAAGCCACGGGCTGCAGTGGTCGCACTCCCCCGCGGTGTACGGCCATGCGCGGTCACCGCAGGACACCGACGCTCCGGTCGTTCACCACGACGTCGAGACCACCGCTGCGCGGCTGTCGGAACACGACGCGCGAGACGGCCGAACCTGGCTGCGGCTCTTCGAGCAGTGGGAGCGCATTCGCGAGCCCTTCATGAATTCGTTGTTCGGACCGTTTCCACCCGTCGTTTCAGCGGCTCGACTCGTACACACCTTGGGGGTGCCCGAGACACTGCGCTTCGCGCGATTCGCTGCCCTCCCCGCCCGGGTGATGGCTCACGAGCTCTTCCACAGCGAGGCTGCTCGCTGCCTGTTGTTGGGCAACGCCATGCACGGTGACGTCCCGACCGATGCCCCGGTGAGCGGCATGATGGGCTGGCTGCTCACGATGCTGGCCCAGGACGTCGGGTTTCCGACCCCCGTGGGCGGATCGTCTGCGCTGACGACCGCGCTGATTCGCCGTGGTGCCGCGTCGGGTGCGGTGCTCGAGTGCGGTCAGGCGGTCGAGCACATCGAGGTGCGCGGCGGCCGCGCTCGTGCCGTGCACACCGCGGCCGGAGACACGTTTCGGGCGCGCAGGGCGATCATTGCCGACGTGTCCGCGCCGGCCTGTACGGTTCGCTACTTCCGTTCGACGCCGTACCTCCGCCGAGTGCACGAGGACTTGCGGA
>NZ_BAOX01000178.1:0-10281 GCF_000813105.1 Rhodococcus sp. BS-15
CGGAGTCGACCTGCGCGAGGATTCGCTCGATCATCGCCACCACGAAGGTCAGACGTACATCGGAACCGGTGCCGGCGACCATCCGGGCGTGCAGAGGCCAGATCCGCTCGACGTACGCGGCGACGGTATCGGGCAACTGCAGCGTTCGCAGGGCATCCGCCGACGCGGGAAGGTCGACTATCACTGTGTCCCAGCGATTCTCGTCGGCAAGACAGCAGATCTCGTGCATTCCGAGCAGCTCTTCGACTCCGGGCAGACCGAGCAGCTCCTCCGGTTCGATGGCTCCGAAGCTCACCCCGTGCTCGTGTCCCGCGGACGCCACGGCCATCAACGAGCCCAGCCCCCGGTACCGCGCTTCGAGCAACGTCAACGTGTCGATCTCGACGATGTCGAGGCCGGGCGCGATCGAACGAACACCGGACGGATCCACGGCCTCGGCGTCCCCCGCGAATGCATCGGCGAGCGAGTGCGCCTGGTCGACGGAGGCGATCAGTACCCGTTCACCGGCCTGGGCCAGTCGCAGCCCGGACGCAGCCGCCAGCGTCGTCTTACCCGCGCCACCTTTGCCGAGGAACAGCAACACCGTGGTGCGGGCTTCGGTGCGAGCTTCGCTCAGCCTTCGACCCGCTTCTTCAATTCCTTGAGCGCGGTGTCGGTGATGACCTTCTCTGCCTTGCGCTTGAACAGACCGATCATCGGGATGTTCAGGTCGACGGTGAGCTCGTACGTCACGTCGGTGCCGCTGCCGGTCTCCTTCAACGAGTACGAGCCGTTCTGCGACTTCTGCATCTCACCCGATACGAGGTTCCACGAGACCGAATTGCCGTCGGCAGCCCAGTCGTACTCGAGCTCGTAGGTGTCCTTCACCATTCCTGCGTCCAGCACGAACTTGACGCGCTTGCCGCGGCCGTCCGCACCGACCTCGAGGACCTCGACGGATTTCGCGGCCGACACCCACGTGGGGTACGCGTCGAAATCGGCGATGACGTCCATGACCCGGCTCGGTGGGGCTTCGACGACGATCGACCTCTGGGTTTTCTCCGCCATGACTACTGGTCCGCTTCCTCTCGGGTACATCGATCAGCTCGGTTCGCTTCGGTGCCGTCGAACTCGCGCAGGCCTATCTCACACGATCGGTCCGCCGACGCACAACGCGAACCGGCCGACCGTACCGCGCGGTTCATTCGCGAGTCGAAGTCGACGCTACGTGGTGGGGTGCCTCACCTGCCGACCGACCGGCCTCGAGCTCTCGTTTGAGCTCGAATGTCATCGCACGTCCGGCCACCCGCCGGGCGTGCTGATGCGCCGCGACGTCGGCGTCTCCGGTGGGTTCGGCGTGCAGGAAGTAATGCACGATCACACCGTCCAGCGCAGGCTCGAGCCAGAGTTCCATCGTTCCGACGACACCGCCGCGCACTGCCCAGCGGATCCCCTTCTCACCCCGGTCCTCGGTGACGGTCAGATTCAGATCGGGCCACCATCGACGCCAGCGCTCGGGCGAGGCGAACGCGTGCGCCACCCGCTCGCCGGGGGCGGCCACGAACGTCTGATCCGCAACTTGAATACTGCTCATCGACAGAGCTTCACATATCGGGTCCCCGGCCGTGCGCGTCCCCTCTTCTCGGGGTCGTTCCTGCAGGCTCCACTCCGGTCTTTTCCGAGTCGTTCCTGCAGGCTCCACTCCGGGTGTATTCGAACGCCCCGAACCCGGGTCTAGAGTATCTGTGAAGCCGAGCTATCGACTTTCGTTCTCCCCGTTCTATCCGGAGGTAATCCCGTGCGCGAGTTCACCGTCGCCGCCAAATACGACATCGCGGACACCGACTCGGCTGTCGATACCGTCTTCGTCCGCGCCCGCAACTCACCGAACGCGACAGTGTTCCGCCGCCAGGTCGGTGGGCAGTGGCTCGACGTCACCGCCGCCGAGTTCGAGCAACTGGTGGTGGGAGTGGCACAGGGCCTGATCGCCGCCGGCATCGAGCAGGGCGATCGCGTCGCTCTGATGTCGTCGACGCGATTCGAGTGGTCGGTTCTCGACTACGCGATCTGGGCCGCGGGCGGCGTGACGGTACCGATCTACGAGACGTCCTCGGCCGGGCAGGTGGAGTGGATTCTCGAAGACGCCGAGCCGGTCCTGCTGATCCTCGAGAACGACGCACACGTGCAGGAGACGAAGGACGTTGTGGCAGCTGCCCCGTCGGTCCGCACGACGTTCGTCATCGAGAACACATCAGGCACGGACGCAGTGCAGGCGCTGATCGACGGCGGTGCTGCGGTCTCCGAAGACCAGGTGCATCAACGTGTTTCAGCACTCGCCTCTTCGGACCCGGCAACCCTGATCTACACCTCGGGAACCACCGGTCGCCCCAAGGGCGTCCAACTCACCCATGCCAATCTGCTCGCCGAATCACTCGGGATTCGCGAGACCTCACTGAAATCACTGATGAGGCAGGGCCGTAGCACGCTGATGTTCCTTCCGCTCGCGCATGTTCTCGCGCGCGCGGTGAGCATCGCGTCGTTCGACGCCGGAGTCACTCTCGGCCACACCAACGACATCCCGAACCTCGTCGCGACGTTCGGCACGTTCCAGCCGGACTTCATCCTCTCGGTTCCGCGAGTGTTCGAGAAGGTCTTCAACACCGCAAAGCAGAAGGCGCACGCAGACGGCAAGGGAAAGATCTTCGACCTCGCCACCGAATGCGCAGTGGCATGGAGTGAAGCCCAGGACACCGGCGGACCGGGAATCGTGTTGCGCGCCAAGCACACCGTGTTCGACAAGTTGGTCTACGGCAAACTTCGGGCAGCGCTCGGCGGCAAGTGCGAACTCGCCATCTCCGGCGGAGCGCCTCTCGGTTCCCGTCTGGGCCACTTCTACCGGGGCATCGGCGTGACGATCTACGAGGGCTACGGGCTCACCGAAACCACCGCGGCGTTCGCGGTCAACACCATCGGATTCCAGCGCGTGGGCAGCGTCGGGCGCCCCTTGCCCGGTAACACCGTGCGTATCGCCAAGGACGGAGAGATCCAACTCCGCGGACCGGTCGTGTTCGACGGCTATTGGCGCAACGAGGTCGCGACCGCCGAGTCGCTGGACGACGGTTGGTTCCGCACCGGCGATCTCGGTTCCGTCGACGACGACGGATACATCACCATCTCGGGTCGCAAGAAGGAACTGATCGTCACCGCAGGCGGAAAGAACGTCTCACCGGCCGGACTGGAAGACCAGTTGCGGGCGGGCGCGCTGATCAGCCAGGCAGTCGTCGTGGGCGATCAGAAGCCCTTCATCGGCGCGCTCATCACCCTGGATCCGGATGCGTTCGATCGCTGGAAGTCCTCCCACGGCAAGGCCGCCGACGCCACCGCAGCGGATCTGCAGACCGACCCCGAACTCGTCGCGGAGATCGACGCCGCCGTCGCCGACGCGAACAAGTCCGTCTCGCATGCAGAGTCGATCAAGAAATATCGACTTCTCCCCCACGACTTCTCGGAGGAGAACGGCGAGCTGACTCCCACCATGAAGCTCAAGCGCAACGTCATCACCGCGGCCTACGCCGACGAGATCGAATCGAT
The DNA here is from genome assembly GCF_000813105.1 of Rhodococcus sp. BS-15. NCBI lineage: Bacteria > Bacillati > Actinomycetota > Actinomycetes > Mycobacteriales > Nocardiaceae > Rhodococcus > Rhodococcus sp. BS-15. The sequence goes on from NZ_BAOX01000178.1 coordinate 3,571, forward strand.
CTACGCCCGGTAGGTGCACCGCATCGCGGTGACGAACGTCAGATCAGCGACCGCAGCTTCTCGGTCAGCACGTCCCAGCGCCATTCCGCGTCCACCCATGCGCGGCCGGCGTTGCCCATCTGCGTGGCCAGCGTGCGGTCGGAGAGGATCTTCACGATCGCGTCGGTGATGTCCGAAACCGACGTACCGTCGACGACGAGGCCGGTCTTGTTGTGCTGCACCGCTTCCGGCGCACCCCCGGACATGCCGGCAACGACGGGTACACCGCAGGAAGACGCTTCGAGGTAGACGATGCCGAGACCTTCGACATCAAGGCCTGCGCCTCGGGTTCGGCTCGGCATCGCGAACACGTCGGCGATGGTGTGGTGGGCGGCGAGCTCCGCCGACGGCACGGTGCCGGTGAACACCACGTGTTGCTCCATCCCGGTGGATCCAACGAGCTCGCGCAGAGTCTTCTCGTACGGCCCGCCGCCGACGATCACCAGAACCGCGCCGTCGACGGCTCGGCGGATCCCCGGGAGCGCCCGGATCAGGAAATCCTGACCCTTGCGCGGAACGAGCCGGGACAGGCACAGAATTGTGGGGCGATCACCGAGGCCGTAGCGCGCGCGTAGTTCCGCTCGCGCGGCGTCGTCGGGCACGAAGCGATCGGTATCGACACCGGGCGGCAGATGTTCGAGGGCGGCAGACCGACCGAACGCCGAGCTGAAGCGCCCCCGGGTGTACTTGCTGACGTAGGTCACCACGTCGGTGTTCTCGCCGATCGTGCGCAGGGTCGCCCGCCCGCCCGGCACCATCGACCAACCGACCTCGTGACCGTGTGTACTCGCGACGATGCGGTCGGCCCCGGCCTTGCGCAGGTACGACGACATCACCGCCAACGGAGCCGAGGCACCGAACCACACCGAATCGCAGCCTCGGGACTTCAGGATTCGAGCCGCACGACGCGCAACGAGCGGCGTCGGCAACATCAGTGTCGTCGGATGCCTGATCACCTCGAAGGGCTGCCTGGCGTCGAACTTCTCGTGCGAGTCGCCACGCCACCGAGGTGCGTACACGACCAGCTCGTCGGCCGGCAGTTGCGAGGCGAAGCTGTGCAGATAGGACTGGATACCACCCGGGCGAGGAGGAAAGTCGTTCGTCACGAGCAGAGTACGACGCATGGCGTCAACCGTAGCGCCCCGTCTCAGCGGGCCTGGAGAGCCACCCAGTCGCCCCACGCGGCGACGAATTGCGCCCGGCTCATCCCCAACACCGACGCGAAGGCAGCGTCGGTGTTGCTCTCGGACGCGAGCGCTTCGTACAGAGTGCGCAGCGTCGACTCCCCGAACCGATCGGCCACGAATGCGAACACCGACCACGCCGATTCGTAGGCCACACTCGACCTGGCACCCCCGGCACCGAAATCCTCGTTCTTCGGCAGCACCGTCGGCGGCCCACCGGCCGCCACGATCGCCGCGAGAGTGGGCGCGAGTTGCGCGAACTCGGCACCGGAATTTCGGTACCCGGAATAGTCTGCGAACCCCTCCGACACCCACAACTCCGTACCGTCGGACGTCTGCGCCCTCGCCGCCACATGGGTCAACTCGTGTCGCAGAACCGAGCGCACGGTGAACGGCGTCAACCGCGACGCGGCGTCAGGACCGAACACCACCCGCTGACCCGTCGGACGGGAGCCGTCGCCCGCAACCGCGTCGGACACCGTCACCGCGGCCACGTCGGTTGACGGATCGGACCCCGTCAGATCGGCGAACTCCTGCGCGGAGGATGCGACGAAAACCAGCCGTCGCGCGCCCAGTCGTCTCCCCAGAAATCGGTGACGGCCGCGATTGCCGACGGAAGTTCGGCCGCGAGGCTCTCGACGAACTGCTCGCGGTCCGGATGTCCTATGACCACCGATGTCCCGGCCGCAGTGGGCACCGAACGAACGGTCAAAGGACCGAAATCCCACGGCCCACGCCAGGTGTGGCGGCGGTACTCGGTCAGGTCCGCATCGTCGACCAGCCGCCATCGACCGTCCCGCTCGGCGACGACGAGTGAGACCGGCCGACGCGTCGGCGATGCGTCCGGCCCGGTGACCGCGTACCGCAGATACACAGAGGGTGCCCAGACATCGGTGGCATCCAGCGCCTCGGCGATCGGCGGCGGAACCGGAGTTTCGGGCTCGTCACCCAGGTCGTAGCCGAACTCGGAGAAGGGGACGCCCGGCACCACTGCAGCCCGGCGCACCTGCGCCTCCACGAAGTCGGGGTCGGCCTGCGGATCCATCGATTCACGCAGTGCATCGAGATCGCCGGAGCGAACCGCACGCGCCCACTGGTCGAGGAGAACGGTCACATCGGCACGGCGCTGCTGATCGTAGGTCGGCGGGTCCGGAGCGACTGTCACGTCGGCGGTCCCTGCGCTGGACGTGCCGTCGAATCGGTGAATCAGGACGACCGAGACGGCGACGACCACGACGACCACGACGACCACGACGGCAAGCCAGCGCAACCGTGACGATCGGAGGAGAACATGCAACCCGGATGGCCGGTTCGAGGCGCTCATGCCACCATTCGTCGATCGTCGAGACACACCCTCAGTATCGACGTGCCCCGTAGTACGGGAACGATGCCATCGACTGCACCTTCACGGGAACACCGAACGTGGAGGCATGCAGCACGTTGCCGTTTCCGGCGTAGATGCCGACGTGTGAGATGTCCGGATAGAACAGGACGACGTCACCCGGCTGCAGATCCTTCTGATCCACCGGAGTTCCGCCTGCTGCCTGCGCCTGGCTCGACCGCGGCAACGTCTTGCCCACCTGCTTGTACGCCCAGACGACCAAACCGGAGCAGTCGAAGCCATCCGGGCCGGTTGCGCCCCAGACGTACGGCTTGCCGATCTGCGTCAGGCCGGCCTGCAACGCGCTGGCCCCCGATCCTGGCGTCAGGTTCTGCAGAATCGTCGAGGGGTCGAAGCCGTCGGGCAGGGCCGAACCGGCCAGAGCCAGTTGCTCCGAGGACGAGAGCGCACTGTAGGCGGCCATGACCTCGGCTATCTGACCCTGCAGCTCGCTCTGTTTGGCCTGAAGGTCGTCGCTGACGGCCTTGGCCTGTTCTGCGGCGACGCGTGCCTGGTCTGCGGCCGTCGTTGCGGCCTGCTCGGCCGTCACTGCATCCGAGCTCGCCTGCTTGAATCGAGCGACCTGGTCTGCGGTCTCCGCAGAGATGACGTCCAGTGCCGACATCTGGTCGAGCAACTGCTGTGGCGAGTCGCTGACCATGACGGCGAACAGTCGGTTGGTCCGCGCACCCTGATAGTTGACGTTGGCAACCTTGTCCATGGCCGGCTTGAGCTGCGCCAACTGCGCTTGCGCTGCGTCCAGGGCTGCACGGCTCTGGTCGACGGCGACCTGTGCGTCGAGCTGCTGCTGGTTCTTGGCGTCGAGATCGATCTGAGCATTGTGCAGAGATTCGGTGGTCTGCTCGGACTGGCGAGAAAGCTCGGCGAGCTCGGTCTGCGCGTCGGACGCGGAGTCGAATCCCGGCTGTGCGGTCGCCGGCGTCATCGGCACCACGGCCATGCATGCGGTCAGTGCGACAGCAACCGCCGAATTGCGGGCAAGCCGCAACACACGGTAGATCTCGATATCGCCACGGAAAGCGACTCTCCGTCCTCACACATGTCACCTCGTCCGAGGCAACGGTTTGAAAAGTAGACCGAAAACGAACCATACCCATGCTCTTACTGGCGGGGACGTGAACACGGTCCGAAATCGATGGGGGTTCTAGGTGACAGGTCACAAAGTAAACATCGACCAGGTCTCGATCAGATTACGAACTGGATGCTTCCCTGTCCACCGGACCGGCGTGTCGCGCGGTCCGTGTCCGGATACGAGAACAGGGCCGAGCCGATACACGGCTCGACCCTGTCGGTCGATCACAGCTGACGTCGGTCGCTCGAATCAGTAACGGCGAGCACCGTCGAACGGCATCGAGCAAGCGGAGCAACCTTGACCGGCACACCGGACGTGGATGCATGCACGACATTGCCGTTGCCGACGTAGATGCCGAGTGCGAGCCGTCGTAGAACGAGACGACGTCGCCGGGGGGCCAGGCTGTCGCGCGAGACCGGGGTGCCCGCGGCCGCCTGGTCGTAGCTCGTACGGGGCAGGCTGATGCCGGCCTGCTTGTACGCCCACTGAACGAGGCCCGAGCAGTCGAACGAATCCGGACCCGAAGCGCCGTACACGTACGGTGCTCCGATCTTGGATTCTGCGGCCTGAACGGCCTTCGCTGCCGGGGTGACCTGCGGTGCCAACGGCGCACCCGGTGCAGGCGCACCCGGAATGTTGAGGGGAGGGAGGCCCGGGATGTCAGGAATCTCGAAGGTTCCGACGCCGGGAATGGTGAGGGGGGCCGCCATTGCGGGTGCAGCGGGAAGGATGACCACGCCTGCCGTGAGCGCTCCGGCTACGAGGACTCGCCGCAATGATCGGTTGGAAAGTTGTGACGCCACGAAAGATGGTGCTCCGTTTCTTCCTATCGTCCGCCGACCGAGTTAGCTGACGGGTTCGGGCTGGGAAGAGCAGCCCTACCCACCGGCCACCGTGTGGTGGCTCAGCGGGATTCACCCCAGTAGATATCGGGTTCCCGGTACGAACACTCTCGCGAGTGAACGATTAGGCGGTGACTTGCGACGCCACTCCGGTTTGGATTGGCGAGACTCCGCAAGGTCTCAGGAAGGTTACGAAATGGCATACCCCCGTGTCGACCCCAACTCGCCGAGGCGAGCAAATTCGGCTCGATTCTCGCTAGCCGGCGCGCTGATCTCCCGGTGTGTCACGAGTCGATAACAACGGAACCTCGGCGGTGCCGCCGTCGTTCACCACGAGCTTGAGGGTCGGCACGAGACCGACATCGGCGAGCACACCCATGGCACCGAGTTCTTCCTGCTCGAGAGTGATACGAGACGGCGGTCCGACCCACCGCCCGTCCGATCTCGACGGCATCCCCGGAGCCCCCAGAAGCACCGTCACGACGCAGTCCGCGCAGGCGATGTCACGGACCAGGCAGTCACTGCAGTCGATGATCATTGTGATCCTTGTCTCTTTGCGGTTTCCGGCGGCCGAATCGACCGACGAAGTGAAAGATAACGTCGGGCACCGACAGGTTTCGTGACACGACGACGTTCGAGGGCGCGATGCGCGATCTTGTCGGAGGTCGGCCCTAACGTCGTCCCGGTGAGCCTGCCCATCCAGCTGACGTTCGACGAACTCGATACCCCGCTGCACGAGACCACGTTCGTCGTCGTCGACCTCGAGACCACCGGCGGCAGCGCAGACACCGAGGCCATCACCGAAATCGGGGCAGTCAAGGTTCGAGGCGGCGAAATTCTCGCTGAGTTCGCCACGCTGATCGACCCGGGCAGGTCCATCCCGCCGTACATCGTGGAGCTGACCGGCATCACATCGGCGATGCTCATCGGCGCGCCGCGCATCGAGCGGGTGCTCCCCGGTTTCCTCGAATTCGCCCGAGGTTCGGTGCTGGTGGCACACAACGCCGGCTTCGACACGGGATTTCTCAGGGCCGCCGCCAGTCGTCTCGACATTGCGTGGCCACGGTTTCAGGTGCTGTGCACGGTCAAGCTGGCTCGTCGAGTTCTGACCCGCGACGAAGCCCCGTCGGTGAAGCTGTCCGCACTCTCGACTCTGTTCCGATCCGGCACCAGGCCGACCCACCGCGCACTCGACGACGCCCGGGCGACCGTCGACGTCTTGCACGGCCTCATCGAACGGGTGGGCAATCAGGGGGTTCACAGCTACGCCGAGTTGGTCGACTACCTACCCGCGGTGTCGGCCGGCCAGCGCGCCAAACGCGGGCTGGCCGCTCATCTTCCCGGTACGCCCGGCGTCTATCTGTTCCGCGGCCCGTCCGACGAGGTCCTGTACGTCGGTACGTCCAACAACCTCAAACGACGCGTGCGCAACTACTTCACCGGCTCGGAGACGAGAGGCCGGATGAAGGAGATGGTCGCACTGGCCACTCGCGTCGACCACGTCGAGTGTGCGCACGCGCTCGAGGCCGGGGTCCGCGAGCTACGCCTGCTCTCGGCGCACGTTCCGCCGTACAACCGCCGCTCGAAGTTCCCTCGGAAGGGGTGGTGGATCACGCTGACCGACGAGGCGTTCCCTCGCCTGTCGATCGTTCGCACACCGGCACCGAACAGTCTCGGACCGTTCTCGGTTCGCGGCGACGCCGCAGAGGCCGCGGCGCTCGTCGCGGAGTTCTGCCGCCTACGAACGTGTACACGCCGTCTGGCTCGCTCGGTCCGTCACGGTGACCACTGCCCGGCAACCGACGTCGGAGGCTGCCCTGCGGCTCTGTCCGGCCCGTTGACGGCCGACGAGTACTCGGATGCCCCGACGCAGTTTCTCGCGCTCGTGTGCGGTCAGGACGACGCCGTTCTCTATTCCATGCGCCGCCGCGTCGCCGAGCTCGCGGACAAGGAGCTGTACGAGACGGCTGCTCGTCTGCGCGATCGAATCGCGATCACCGTCGATGCACTGCGCAGGATGCACCGATCGGCAGCGGTGGCCGCCATTGCCGAACTCGTTGCGGCGAAGCGGACGGCCGACGGCGGGTGGGAGTTGATCGTGGTGCGCTTCGGCCGTCTGGCCGGCGCTGCGTCGCACCGCGCGGGGTGCATCCGATGCCCCGTTGTCGACGC
>NZ_BAOX01000177.1:0-10308 GCF_000813105.1 Rhodococcus sp. BS-15
CGGATGTGGTTCCTCAACCGCTTCGATTCCGAGTCCACGGCGTACAACATCCCGTTCGCGCTTCGGCTCAGCGGACGTCTCGACGTCGACGCGTTGCAGCGTGCCGTCTCCGACGTGATCGAGCGCCACGAGACCCTGCGATCGGTGTACCCGGACTCACCCGAGGGCCCGCACCAGGTGATCGTGCCGATGTCGGAGGTGCCGACCACTCTCGAGGTGATCGACACCGACGCGGAGTCGGTGACCGCTCGGGTTCTGGAGCTCCTGTCGGCGACGTTCGACGTCACGACCCAGGTTCCGCTGAAGACCGCGCTTTTCCGAGTCTCGGACACCGAATTCGTACTCGGCATGGTCATCCACCACATCAGCGCCGACGGTCTGTCGGTGATGCCGTTGTCCACCGACGTCATGACCGCCTATGCTGCACGCACCCGAGGCTCCGATCCGGCGTGGGCACCGCTGCCGGTGCAGTACGCCGATTACGCGCTGTGGCAGCGCCGGGTTCTCGGGTCCGAGGAGGACTCGGAATCGATTGCTGCGCAGCAGGTTCGGTACTGGGAAAGTGCTCTGGCCGAGCTGCCCGAGCAGATCGAGCTACCGCTCGATCGTCCGCGTCCCGCCGAGCAGACCTTCCGAGGCGGCCGCGTCGATTTCCGGATCGACGCAGCCGCGCACGCTCGACTGACCGAACTGGCACGTGCGCACAACGCGACGGTGTTCATGGCGGTGCACGCGGCGTTCGCCGTGCTGCTCTCGCGCATGTCGGGATCGCCGGACATCGTCGTCGGAACCCCCATCGCGGGTCGCGGTGAAGCAGAGATCGAGAACCTTGTCGGCATGTTCGTGAACACGTTGGTGCTGCGGCTCGACGTGGCGGGCGGAGCGAGCTTCGAAGACCTTCTCGACGCGGCTCGAGAGACCGATCTGCAGGCGTTCGCCAACTCCGACATACCGTTCGAGCGGCTCGTCGAGGTCGTCAACCCCGCCCGGTCGACGGCGCGTCACCCGTTGTTCCAGGTCGGCTTCTCGTTCCAGAACTTCGCGCGTCGAGAATTCGAGCTCGACGGGCTGGACATCTCGGCACTGGACACCGAGACCGGAACGTCGCAGTTCGACCTGCACCTGATCGTCTCCGACGCCCCGCGCGACGACGAGGCCCCGCACGACGACCAGGCACCGGGCGGCTTCGATGCGTTGTTGACATACGCGACCGATCTGTTCGACGAGCGCACCGCTCGCTCGCTCGTCGCCCGGTTCGAGGCCGTTCTCGACGCTGTCGCGGCGTCGCCGTCGACCCCGGTCGGCGACCTCGATCTGTTCCTCGACGGTGAGCTACCCGCCATCGTCGACGAGTGGAACGACACCGACCGTGACTTCGATTCCGCAGGCGGCACCACGCTCGCCGATCTGTTCGTGGACTCGGCAGCGCGTAGCGGTGACGCTGTTGCACTCGTGCACGACGACGGCACGCTGACGTACGGCGAGTTCTCCGAGCGGGTGTCGCGTCTGGCCCGTCACCTGATCGGTTTGGGTGTCGGACCCGAAGTGCCGGTGGGACTTGCCATTCGGCGCTCGGTGGATCTACTCGTCGGCATGTATGCCATCTCCGTGGCCGGCGGTGCCTACGTCCCGATCGATCCGGATCAGCCGGCCGAGCGCAACGCGCTCGTGTTGGAGACCGCAGTTCCGCTGTGCGTATTGACATCCGGTGCCGTCGGCGCGGAGATCTCCTCTGCAGCAACGGTTGTCGATCTGACGCAGCTCGATCTCGCGAGCTGCTCGCCCGCGCCGGTGGAGGCCTCCGAGCGCCGCAGTGTGCTCTCCGCCGACAACACTGCCTACGTCATCTTCACGTCCGGCTCCACCGGCCGGCCCAAGGGCGTAGCGGTCTCGCACGGTGCCGTCGTCAACCAGTTGAACTGGTTGCGAGCGGAGTACGGCCTCGACGAGACCGATGCGTCTCTGCTCAAGACCGCAGCGACCTTCGACCTGTCGGTGTGGGAGTTCTGGTCGCAGCTGACTTCGGGTGGGCGACTCGTCGTCGCGAACCCGGAGGGGCATCGCGATCCCGATTACCTGCTCACGCTGATTCGTCGGCACGCGGTGACCACGCTGCATCTGGTGCCGTCGATGCTGTCGATGCTCGGCACCGTTGCCGCGGGCGAGCTGTCACCCGATCTGCGACGCGTCCTGGCCATCGGTGAAGCACTCCCCGCAGCGGTGGCGCAGGATTTCCGGCGGCACAACGGTTCCGCCGAGCTGCACAACCTGTACGGTCCGACAGAGGCAGCGGTGTCGGTAACCTCGCACCCGGTCACCGATGCCGACACCGTCGCCGTGCCGATCGGCGTGCCCGAGGCCAACACTGCCGTGTTCGTGCTGGACTCCCGCCTTCATCCGGTTCCGGCCGGAGTAACCGGAGAGCTCTACCTCGCCGGTGCGCAACTGGCACGAGGATATTTCGGGCGAGCAGACCTCACCGCCGAACGATTCGTGGCGAATCCGTTCGACGCGAACGGAACGCGGATGTATCGCACGGGCGACCTCGTGCGCTGGCGGGTTCCGCTCGTCGACGGCGCACCGGCAGCGGCCCGCCTCGACTACATCGAGCGCGCCGACTTCCAGGTCAAGATTCGCGGGTTCCGCATCGAACTCGGTGAGATCGAGGCAGCCCTGCGCACTCAGACAACGGTGGCCGACACGGCCGTCGTGGTGCACACCGGCGAATCGATGGGGGACCAGCTGGTCGCCTACGTCGTCGGACAGTCCGGAGCAGTACTCGACGTGGCGAGTGTCGAAGCCGAACTCGCGCGCGCCGTCCCGTCGTACATGGTTCCGGCTGCGTTCGTCGTCCTCGATGCCCTCCCGCTCAACGCCAACGGGAAACTGGATCGACGGGCCCTTCCGGCACCGCAGTTCGAGGTTGCCGAGTTCCGCGCCCCGGTCACTCCGATCGAGGAGATCGTCGCGTCCACCGTGGCGGAACTGCTCGGTCTCGACCGCGCCGGACTCGACGACGACTTCTTCGCGCTCGGTGGAAACTCATTGGTCGCAACCCAATTGGTCTCGAGGTTGGGCCAGGCGCTCGACGCCCAGATTCCGGTGCGAGCAGTGTTCGCGGCGTCCACTGTCGCAGGCCTGGCCGCCCACATCGCTCCGCTCGTCGGTGGCGGTGCGCGCCGAGAGCTGACCGTTCGTGAGCGCCCCGATCTGCTTCCGCTCTCGATCGCTCAGGAAAGAATGTGGACGATCAACCGGATCGACCCGGTTCCTCGGCATACAACATTCCTGTTGCGGTCCGGCTGACCGGCGCACTCGACATCGACTCCCTGCGCGGGCATTCGACGACGTTCTCGGACGCCACGAAATTCTTCGCACGGCATACCCCGATTCGGTGGACGGGCCGGTGCAGCAGATGGTTCCGTCGCCGAGGTGGGGGTCGACCTGACGCCCGAGCGGGTGGAACCGGATTCGGTGATCTCCCGACTGACCGAGACCCTCGGTGCCGGGTTCGACGTCACCGAGTCGGTTCCGGTGCGGGCTGCGTTGCTGCAAGTCGCCGAGAACGAGCACGTACTCGCCGTGGTGGCACATCACATCGCCGCCGACGGCTTCTCGATGGGTCCGCTGATCCGCGATGTCATGGTGGCCTACACCGCTCGGGTTGCGGGGGAGATGCGACGTGGTCGCCGCTACCGGTCCAGTACGCGGACTTCGCGGTGTGGCAGCGTGAGGTGCTCGGGAGCGAGAGTGATCCCGAGAGTCCGCTCGCGAAGCAACTGGCGTACTGGACGACCGAGTTGGCAGGAGCGCCGGAACAGTTGGCGCTCCCGCTGGATCGACCGCGACCGCCTCGCCCGACGATGCAGGGTGCCTCGTACGGCTTCTCGTTCGGCACCGACATCGCATCGGCGATCGAGAAGATCGCTCGCGAACACTCTGCGACCACGTTCATGGTGGTGCACAGTGCCTTCGCCGTGCTGCTGTCGAGGCTGAGCAACTCCTCCGACATCAGTATCGGCACACCCACTGCAGGTCGCGGTGAACAGCAACTCGACGAGCTCGTCGGCATGTTCGTCAACACGCTCGTGTTGCGAACTCGACTCGATCAGAGCGGCACGTTCGTCGAGCTGTTGCAGCAGGCCAAGGACAAGGATCTGGCGGCGTTCGGTCACGCGGACGTCCCGTTCGAGCGGCTCGTCGACGCACTGGGCCGGGCGCGGTCGAGTGCCTACACTCCGCTGTTCCAGGCGATGCTGACGTTCCAGAACCACGTGACCGGAACGTTCGAGCTGCCGGGTCTGCAGGTGCAGGCCTTGCCTGCAGGCGACGACCAGGCCAAGTTCGATCTGCAGCTGACCGCCGTCGAACGATTCGACGACACCGGGGCACTACGCGACATCGAGGCGACGTTCACCTACGCAACGGCGATCCTCGACGAGTCGTCGATCGCGACGTTCGCAGATCGATTGCTGCGGATTCTGAACGCCGTCGTCTCGGATCCGGATGTGGTGCTGCGGTCCATCGACATCCTTTCCGACGAGGAGAAGGCGGAGTTCGCACCGCGAGCCAAGCCCAAGACGGTGGACGATCTGCCCGAGCTGGTTGCCCAGGCAGCAACCGTCGCACCCGATGCAGTGGCCATCGAACACGAATCGACGACGGTCGATTTCGCTGCTCTACACGCCAAACTGGCACAGATGTCGGCAACGATGGGCTCTGCGATGAAACCGCAGGCTCTGGTGACGGTCACGCTGTCGGCACTGATTCCGGGTATCTTGCCCGCCCTCGGTGCGGAGGGGCTGACCACCGCTCTGGCATCGTTGATCGAACGGGCGGAGTCGGTGATCGCGTCGTCGTGACGAATGCCGAGTTCGCCGGTTGTGCACGTGGATCGATCAGGAGGAAAAGTTAGATGGCGGTAGGACGTCGAAGCGATGCAGCTCTGACGGTCGAGGACCTTCCGCGCTTGGTTCGCAGCGTTGCGGCGGTCGAACCCGACCGCGTAGCTCTCACGCACCTCGGTACGGAACTGACCTACGCCCGCCTGGACGAGGAGATCACCACCCTCGATGCGGCCATGGGGGGCGTCCTCGGCCCCGACGCGCTCGTCCCGGTCGTTTTGTCCAACACTCTCGAGGGCCTCATCGAGGCCACCGAGGGTGGTCTGGACTCGGTCGTGTCGACCCTCGTCTCCGATGCAGTGTCCGTGCTCGGCGATGACGATTCGACGTCGAGTTCGGCCGATCCCGAAGCCACCACGCTGTACACGCTGTTCGCCGATCAGGCCGAGCGCACCCCGGACGCACCTGCCCTCGTCTTCGGCGACGAGACGCGCACCTACGCCGAGTTCGCCGCGTCGGTCGAGCGTCTCGCCCGGGTACTGATCGCACAGGGAGTGGGCCCCGACTGCGCGGTGGGACTGTCAATTCGCCGCTCGTTCGATCTGCTGGTGGGCATGTACGCAATCTCCGCAGCAGGCGGAGCCTACGTTCCGTTGGACCCGGATCATCCGGTCGATCGACTCGGATACGTTCTCGACACCGCGAAGCCGGTCCTGGTCCTGACGACCACGAACGACATGCCGCAGTTGCCCGCGGGCACCGTCACCGTTCTCGTCGACGACGTCGACCTGACCGATGTGCCGGGAGGGCGGATCACCAACGCGGACCGAGTTGCGGCCCTGACCGAGGACGACCTCGCCTACGTCATCTTCACCTCCGGTTCGACGGGACGTCCGAAGGGTGTGGCGGTGAGCCACCGGGCCATCGTCGCCAACATCTCCTGGCGTCAGCGCGAGTACGCGATGAGCGCTGCCGACGTCGTGTTGCAGAAGACACCGTTCACGTTCGACGTATCGGTGTGGGAGTTCTTCTGGCCGTTGCAGATCGGTGCCGCACTCGTGATCGCCGAGCCCGAGGGCCACCGCGACCCCGCCTACCTCGCCCGCGTCATCGGCGAGCGCAGCGTGAGTGTGACGCACTTCGTGCCGTCCATGCTCTCGGTGTACGTCGCCGAACCCACTGCTGCCCAGGCTGATTCGCTCCGAATGGTGTTCGCTTCCGGTGAGGCGCTCCCGGCGCGAACCGTCAACGCGTTCCACTCGATCTCGAACGCGGAACTGCACAACCTCTACGGTCCCACCGAAGCGGCCGTCGACGTCACGTACTACCGAACCCAGCAGGTGGAAGAAGCCTCGGTTCCCATCGGCGCTGCTGTCGACGACACCGATCTGTACGTGCTCGACGAAGGACTGCGGCGATCGCCCCGTGGAGTCGAGGGTGAGCTCTATCTGGCGGGGGTGCAGCTCGCTCGCGGATACCTCGGACGCACCGACCTGACCGCCGACCGGTTCGTGGCCGACCCGTTCGGTGAGCCGGGCGACCGCATGTACCGCACCGGCGACCTGGTGCGCCGACGCGCCGACGGCCTCATCGAGTACATCGGGCGCACCGACTTCCAGGTCAAGCTACGTGGCCTGCGCATCGAACTGGGCGAAATCGAATCGGCTCTGCTCGCCGAGCCCGAGGTGACTCAGGCGGCTGTGCTGCTCCATTCGTCCGAGCAGTCGGAACAACAGCTCGTCGGATACGTCGTCAGCACCGATCCCGATATCGATCACGACGGCCTCGCGGACGCGGTGCGACGGCGCATGCCGGAGTACATGGTGCCGCCGGTGTTCGTCGTCCTGGACGAGTTTCCGCTGAACGCGAGCGGCAAACTCGACCGAAAAGCACTGCCTGCGCCCGATTTCGCGTCCCTGGCGCGGGAATACCGCGCACCGAGCACGGACACCGAGTCGGCACTGGTCTCGATCTTCGAGACCGTGCTCGGCATCGATCGCATCGGCGTCGACGACGACTTCTTCACACTCGGCGGCAACTCTCTGAACGCGACCCGCGTGATCGCGCGAGTCAACGCCGAACGCGGTTCGGCCGTCGACGTCCGCGCGTTCTTCGACGCTCCGACCGTTGCCGAGCTCGCCGCTGCAGTCGATTCTGCCGACTCGACGAACGCGCGGCCCCCATTGGTCGCGCATCAGCGGCCCGAACGCGTGCCGCTGTCGCTGGCCCAGCAGCGGATGTGGTTCCTCAACAGATTCGAGCCGGACTCGGCCGTCAACAACATCCCGGTCGCCATCGCGTTGAGCGGTGAACTCGACTTCACGGCACTGCAGACGGCCTTGATCGACGTACTGGATCGGCACGAGTCGCTACGGACGGTCTACCCCGATCACGACGGCATCGGTTTTCAGCGCGTGCTCGAGTCCGATGCGGAAGCAGTGGACCTGGAGCGACTGGCAGCGACCGAGGCCGACGTACCCGCCGTCCTGCTCGAGTTCGCGCTCCGGCCCTTCGATCTGGCCGTACAGCTGCCCTTCCGCGCGGTACTTCTCGAGACATCCGAGACCGAGCACGTGCTTGCGTTCGTGGTGCACCACATCGCGGCCGACGGATTCTCGATGGGGCCGCTGACCCGAGACGTGGTGGCCGCCTACGTGGCGCGCACCAACGGGCAAGAGCCACAATGGACTCCGCTCGAGGTGCAGTACGCCGACTTCACCCTGTGGCAGAGGGCTGTCCTCGGTAGCGAGGACGATCCGGAATCGCTGATCTCGGAGCAGGAGAACTACTGGCGGCACCAGCTCGGCGGCGCACCCGACCAGTTGGAGCTACCCACCGACCGTCCCCGCCCGGTTGTCGCCACGACCAACGGCGGCACGCACACGTTCGAGATCGACGCCGAACTGGTCCGCGCGCTGGAGAAGCTCGGAAAAGACCACAACGCAACGACGTTCATGGTCGTGCAGGCCGCGTTGGCTGTGTTGCTGGCCAAGCTCGCGGCCGCCGAGGACATCGTTGTCGGTACGCCGGTCGCAGGCCGTGGAGACGCGGCCCTGGACGACGTGATCGGCATGTTCGTCAACACACTGGTGCTGCGCTCCGAAGTCGATCCACGGGCGTCGTTCGACGATATGCTGCGCGAGATCCGGGAGGTGGACCTCGCTGCGTTCTCGCACGCCGACGTGCCTTTCGAGCGTCTGGTCGACGTGTTGGCCCCGGTACGGTCGCAGGCACGGCACCCGCTGTTCCAGGTGATGTTGACGTTCCAGAATCTGGATCGAACCTCGGTCGAACTCCCCGGATTGTCCATCTCGGCAGTCGATTACGAGGCAGACCTGGCAAAGTTCGACCTCCAGGTGACTCTGTGGGATTCCGCACCGTCCGATTCCGGGTCCGCAGGGCTGACCGTCGCCCTGACCTATGCCGCGGATCTCTTCGAAAAATCGACGATGGTGCAGTTCGGGGAGCGTTTCCTTCGTGTTCTTCGCGCTGTCACCGCAGCACCCGCCGCAGCCGTCGGTGATATAGAAGTTCTCGACAGTGACGAACGGCTGCGGGCGCTCGATCGAGTCCGCCCTTCCGCGGCCACGGCCTCCGGTGCCGTCCTCGGTGACCGGTTCGATGCTCGGGTTCTGGCGGATCCCGAAGCGGGAGCCGTGACCTTCGAGGGAAGAACGTTGTCGTACGGCGAGCTGTCCGCGCGCGCGAACCGACTCGCTCGCGAACTCATTTCGCATGGTGCAGGACCGGAAACTCTTGTCGCGGTTGCTCTTCCGAGATCTGCCGACCTGGTCGTGGCGTTGCTGGCGGTGCTGAAGTCCGGTGCCGGCTATCTGCCGATCGACGCTACCTACCCCGCGGAGCGGCTCGACTTCGTCATGCTCGACGCTCGTCCGGTCGTGCTCGTGGCCGGTATCGACAACCACGATGCCCTTCCCGCCACGGATATCCCGGTTGTCGCAATCGATGAGACCACGGCGTCGACGCACAGTTCGGCTCCCGTCACCGACGCGGATCGGCTGCGGCCGCTGCGTGAGAACAACACGGCTTACGTCATCTACACCTCCGGGTCGACAGGCACACCCAAGGGCGTGCGGATTTCGCATCGCAATGTCGGTCGATTGCTGGACAACACGGCAGAGCTCTATCGATTCGGCAACACCGACGTGTGGACGATGTTCCACTCGTTCGCGTTCGACTTCTCGGTCTGGGAACTGTGGGCTCCGCTGTTGTCGGGCGGCCGAGTGGTGGTGGTGGACTTCTTCACCAGTCGATCGCCCGATGCGATGGTCGAACTGCTCGTCCGCGAACGGGTGACGGTACTCAACCAGACGCCGTCGGCGTTCTATCAACTGATCGATGCCGAGCGTCGCCTCGACAGTGACGCGGGAGAACTCTCCCTGCGATACGTGATCTTCGGCGGTGAGGCACTCGACCCCAACCGGCTGGATCGGTGGGTGGCCCGCCACGGTGAGCGTCCGATGCTGGTGAACATGTACGGCATCACCGAGACCACGGTGCACGTGTCGTTCCGTGAGCTCCACCTCTCGGCCACCCCGACCGCGGTGTCGAGTCCGGTGGGCGACGCGATTCCCGGGCTCGGTGTGTTCGTGTTGAACTCGAGGCTGCAGCCGGTGCCACCCGGCGTCGTCGGTGAAATGTACGTCGCGGGTGAGCAACTCGCGCTGGGGTATCTGAATCGACCGGATCTGTCCGCCGTTCGATTCGTCGCGCATCCGTTCTCCGATCACGGCGAGCGGATATACCGCACCGGCGACCTGGCGCGTCTGACTGTCGACGGCGAATTGGACTACGTAGGTCGTAGTGACAGCCAGGTACAGTTGCGCGGTTTCCGTATCGAACTCGGCGAGGTCGAAGCCGTGCTCGAACGCCACGAATCGGTATCGCGTGCCGTGGTGGAGGTACGCACGGACGACCGTGTCGGCGACAGGTTGGTCGGCTACGTGGTTCCCGAGCACGGGTTCGTCGTGGAATCGGCTGATCTCGCAGAGTTCGCGGGCGGATTCCTGACCGGCTACATGGTTCCCGATGCCTTCGTCGTGTTGGATGCGTTGCCCCTCACGCCCAACGGTAAGTTGGATCGGCGGGGTCTGCCCGATCCGGTGTTCGCGGCGAAGGAGTTTCGTGCTCCGTCGACGCCTGTCGAGGAGATCGTGGCCCGGGTGTTCGGAGAGGTCCTCGGGGTCGATCGGGTCGGTGTCGACGACGATTTCTTCGCACTCGGCGGTACTTCGCTGGTGGCGACGCAGGTGGTGTCCAGGCTCGGTGTGGAGCTGGGTGCATCGGTTCCGGTGCGTGCATTGTTCGAGGCCAGTTCCGTCGGCGCGCTTGCCTCGCGGATGGAGAGCCACGTCGGTAGTAGTGCGTCCGTTCCGCTTGTCGCTGTTGAACGGCCCGAACGGATTCCGCTTTCCCTTGCGCAGCAGCGGATGTGGTTCCTCAA
>NZ_BAOX01000176.1:0-10332 GCF_000813105.1 Rhodococcus sp. BS-15
CCCCCACATCGCCTGAACCGGGTCCCCACAACGCAATCCAGCCCCGCACTGAGAACACGGTGCGGGGCTGGACGAGGTTGTTCGACAGCCTGATTCGAGTGAAGCGGACTCTCAGTCGTTGGCGTGCAAGGCCGCGTTCAGTTCGACGCCGGTGCCCTTCCACGGCACCACCTCGACCGCACCCGACAGCGAGTTGCGACGGAACAGCAGGTTGGACTTACCGGACAATGTTGCCGCCTTCACCACTGTCCCATCCGGACCACTCACCTTCGTGCCTGCCGTGATGTACAGCCCCGCCTCGACGACGCAGTCGTCACCGAGCGAAATGCCGAGACCGGAGTTCGCGCCCAGCAAGCAGCTCTTCCCGACGGAAATGACGTTCTTGCCGCCACCGGAGAGCGTGCCCATGATCGACGCACCGCCGCCCACGTCGGAACCGTCACCGACCAGGACACCCGCGGAGATGCGACCCTCGACCATCGAGTTGCCGAGCGTGCCGGCATTGAAGTTGACGAAGCCTTCGTGCATGACCGTCGTGCCGCTGGCCAAGTGCGCGCCGAGGCGAACGCGGTCGGCGTCGGCGATACGAACTCCAGTGGGAACGACGTAATCGACCAGGCGTGGGAACTTGTCGACTCCGTACACGGTCACCGGACCGCGGGCGCGCAGCTTCGCGCGCACCGTCTCGAAACCGTCCACCGCTGCGGGACCGAAGTTGGTCCACACCACATTGGCCAGCAGACCGAACACTCCGTCGAGATTCTGCCGTGCGGCTGAATCAACCGGTGCGAGAGCAGATGCAGTCGCAGATACGCGTCGTGGGCGTCGATCGGGGCGTCGTCGAGGGAGGCGATGCTGGTGCGCACTGCGACCACCTCGACGCCGCGCGCCTCGTCGGATCCGACGAGAGCGGCCAGCTCCTCGGGGACGTCCGAACCCTCGAGCCGGACGGTGCCGGTCTCGAAGCCCGACCCGAGCTCCGGGCTCGGAAACCAGGTGTCGAGTACTACGCCCGACGTCGTGATGTTGGCAATACCTACTGCTGATGCTCCCTGTGCGCTCACGGGACGAAGAATACGCGGTGGACCCAGCGGGCGGGTTGGCCCGTCATCGCGGGAACGTCGCTTGTTCCTGGACTCCGTTCCCGACGCGGCGTCGGTTCGTTATCGGTTCGACTGCCGAGCGTGACCGCATCGGGATACCGGCGAACGCATCGGCGGCGGGGGAGCTGACAGAGTTTCCCCCGTGACCACACGTACCGCCGCCCGTAGCCGTGGAGTGACGTCGGTGATGGCGGACGGTGTGTCCTTCAGCGGGTTGGTGACGACCCTGGCGACGACGATCGTGCTGGGAGTCGCGCTGGGTTTGGTTGTCGCAGGCGCGTGGTAGACATCGTCATCGGCTGACAGGGGGTCGCCGAGGCTGGGGGAGTGTCATGAATTCGAGCAAGTCCGCACGTGTGCGTTCGGTCGTCACGGCGATTGCTGCCGCGCTGGTGGCGGCGGGCGGCGTCGTCGTCGGTTCCAGCACCGCAGCCGCAGATCCCTACTGCGCCGGAGCAGGCGGGCCGTCTGCAGAGGTCGCACGGATCCCGGGGGCAGCTCTGGAAGGACTGGCGATCGACGCGTCGGGCCGCGCCTACGTCACCGACATCGTCTCCGGCCGGGTGTACCGCATCGATGCGCCAGGACAGGCCGCGTACCCCATCGCGACGGTCCCCAGCGGCGGCGGTGGCGCGCTGGCCTGGATGCCCGACGGCACCCTGCTGGTCGGCTACGGAGCCGACCCTCGCGTCTTCGTCGGAGACGTCGTCAAGGCCGCGGGGATCGTTCGGCTCGACGTGGACACTCTCACCGTCACCCCGTACGCAACCGGTCTGAGCGCAGCCAACGGACTTGCCGTCACCGCTGACGGAACGGTGTACGCCACCAACGACTTCGGCTCGCTGATCGGGCGGATCGGCCCCGACGGTTCGGTCGACCCTGCGTGGGCGAGCTTCCCCAGTGCCAACGGCGCGGTGCTCGACGCCGCCGATCGGTACCTGTACGTCTCGCGCACTTTCGTGAACCCGGGCGTCAGCCGGATCCCGCTCGCCGACCCTTCGGCACCGGAAAGTGTGCTCGATCTGTCGGGACTCGACGGCTTCGCAGCTCCGGACGGGCTCACCCTCGACGACGCCGGACGCCCGGTGGTGCCGCTCAACGCAGGCGGCTCCGTCGTCCGCATCGATGGGCCGGGGGCGACGTGTGTCATCGGCACCGGTACGCGGTTGACAAGCGTTGTGGCCTACGGACGCTCCGACCAGGGCTTCTCGAGCGGAAGATTGTTCGGTGCCGGCTTCGACGGCGTGGTCCGCGAGATTCCGGGATCCACGGCCTAGAGTTTTCTCCCGTGACGCTCGAACTGCATGCCGACCCGATAGACCTCACCGCGGCACTGGTGGACATCCCCAGTGTCAGTGAGGACGAATCGCGCATCGCAGACGAGGTGGAGCAAGCACTCCGTGAGCAGACCACGGGCTTCGAGATCATCCGTAGCGGCAACGCAGTGCTGGCACGAACCAATCGCGGATTCGCGTCGAGAGTGATGCTCGCCGGGCATCTCGACACGGTTCCCATCGCAGACAACGTGCCGTCGAGGCGCGAGCACGACAGCGCTGAGGGCGACATCCTGCACGGGTGC
Organism: Rhodococcus sp. BS-15; assembly: GCF_000813105.1. Taxonomy (NCBI): domain Bacteria; kingdom Bacillati; phylum Actinomycetota; class Actinomycetes; order Mycobacteriales; family Nocardiaceae; genus Rhodococcus; species Rhodococcus sp. BS-15. The sequence continues at coordinate 2,683 of NZ_BAOX01000176.1, forward strand.
GGAACCGTCGATATGAAGTCGGGTGACGCGGTGTTCCTGCACCTCGCCGCCACGATCGACAACCCTGCTCACGATCTGACTCTGGTGTTCTACGACTGCGAGGAGATCGCGGCCGCCCGCAACGGACTGGGCCGCATCGAACGCGAACTTCCCGAATGGCTCGCTGCCGACGTCGCGATCCTCGGTGAACCGTCCGGCGGCTTCATCGAGGCCGGTTGCCAAGGGACGCTGCGGGTTCGGCTGACCGCGTCGGGAACGCGGGCCCACAGCGCTCGGTCCTGGTTGGGCGACAATGCAATTCACAAATTCGGTGCAGTCCTGAACCGGCTCGCCGCATATCGCGCACGCACCGTCGACATCGATGGCTGCGTGTATCGGGAAGGGCTGCAAGCAGTACGGATCTCCGGTGGGGTCGCGGGCAACGTCGTTCCCGACGCGGCCGAACTCGACGTCAATTTTCGCTTCGCACCCGATCGCAACGTGGACGAAGCCGTCGAACACGTTCGTGAGGTGGTCGAGGGACTGGATCTCGGATTCGAGGTCACCGACTCGTCGCCCGGAGCGCTTCCCGGTTTGAACCGACCGGCAGCGGCCGCTCTCATCGAGGCCGCGGGCGGACAGTTCCGGGCCAAGTACGGCTGGACGGACGTCTCCCGGTTCTCGGCGCTCGGGATCCCGGCGGTCAACTACGGACCCGGAGACCCCAATCTCGCCCACAAGCGCGACGAACGCGTCCCCGTCGAGCAGATCACCCACGTCACACAGGTTCTCCGGAGCTACCTCACTGCCGGATAGCCTGAACGCCATGAACAGCGACCAGGGCCCAGGTAGTTCCGAGGAACACAGCAGTGAGAAATCGGCCAAGCACAAGGGATCCGTCGTACTTCGGCGAGGCCGGAACACCGAGACCTCCACCTCGGATCAACGCCTGCTCGACGAGCGAGGACCAGGGAACTGGATTCACTCCGACACCTGGCGAGTGCTGCGTATCCAGAGCGAATTCGTCGAGGGATTCGGTGCGCTCGCCGAGGTCCCGAAGGCTGTGACCGTATTCGGTTCGGCGCGCACCCCCGTCGACCATCCCGAGTACGCCCGAGCCCGGCAGCTCGGAGCCGCTCTCGCGAAGGAGGCTTCGCCGTCATCACCGGTGGCGGGCCCGGTGCGATGGAGGGGGCCAACCGAGGAGCGAGCGAGGCCGATGGGTACTCGATCGGGCTCGGGATCGAGCTGCCGTTCGAGCAGGGCCTCAACGAGTGGGTCGATCTGGGCGTAAATTTTCGCTACTTCTTCGTGCGCAAGACCATGTTCGTGAAGTACTCCCAGGCGTTCGTGTGCCTTCCCGGCGGCTTCGGTACTCTCGACGAACTCTTCGAGGCCCTGACGTTGGTGCAGACGGCCAAGGTCACCAGGTTCCCGATCGTGTTGCTGGGCAAGGACTTCTGGTCGGGACTGCTCGATTGGATCAAGACGACTCTCGTGAAAGAAGGCAAGGTGTCCGAGAAGGACCTCGAACTGATCCACTGCACCGACAGCGTCGACGAAGCTGTCCGGATCGTCCGCGAGGCCCAGCAGTGAGCGATCGCGGCACGACCGAACGCTTGCTCAGTGTCTGCGTCTACTGCGCGTCGGGTCCCGTCGACGCCTCGTTCATCGACCTGGCCGGTGAGGTCGGCACCGAGATCGGCCGACGAGGCTGGCAGCTCGTCTCGGGCGGCGGCAACGTGTCGATGATGGGCGCGGTCGCGGCGGCGACGCGAGCAGCGGGCGGCAACACGGTCGGCGTGATTCCGAAAGCGCTCGTACACCGCGAGGTCGCCGATGTCGACGCCGACGAGCTGATCGTCACCGACACCATGCGTGAGCGGAAGAAGATCATGGAGGACCGCGCCGACGCGTTCATCACCTTGCCGGGTGGGATCGGGACGTTGGAGGAGCTGTTCGAGACCTGGACCGCGGGCTACCTGGGCATGCACAGCAAGCCGATGGTGATGCTCGACCCATTCGGACATTTCGACGGCATGATGCAGTGGATAGAAGGTTTGCGAGAGACCGGATTCGTGCAACAACGCGCCCTCGATGCCCTGGTCAGAACGACGACCGTCGATGCAGCTCTGAATGCCTGCGCGACGTTGTGACAGGTCACCAAGCGCGGCCACCGAGTGAGATGCTCAAAGTTGTTACTCTCAAGTAGGGTAAGAAATCTCACATCGTCTTCAAAGGGGAGTTCATGGCTGTCGATGCCCGTCAGAAAATTGGAGTGACCGACCTCGCGGTCGCGTTGCCGAAAATGGTGACGGAGGTGCCTAGTCTGCTCAAGGGCCTGGCGGGATTCACCCGCAAGCCCGACCACAAAGCGTCGATCGGTCAGATCTTCCAGGACGCCGCCGCGAAGAACAGTGACCGTCCGTTCGTGCGGTTCGAAGGCGAGTCGATCACCTACCGGGACGCGAACGAGCTCGTCAACCAGTACGCCGCGGTGTTCGCGGACCACGGGGTGAAGCGCGGCGACGTCGTCGGCATCCTCAGCAAGAACCGGCCGGAGGCGCTGTTCGCCGCGCTCGCTGCCGTCAAGCTCGGCGCCACCGCAGGAATGCTGAACTACAACCAGCGCGGTGACGTACTCGAGCACAGCCTCGGCATTCTCGAGGCGAGGGTCCTCGTGCTGGACGAGAACGCACAGGAAGCCCTGGATTCGCTCGACGGAGAACCCAAGGTCGGAGCAGTACTGCCGCTGAAGAAGCTGGCCGAGCTCGCGGCGACGGCGTCGACGGCCAACCCGAAGGTCACCGCCGAGATCCAGGCCAAGGAGAAGGCGTTCTACATCTTCACCTCGGGTACCACCGGCATGCCGAAGGCCAGCCTGATGAGCCACTTCCGCTGGCTCAAGTCGATGTCCGGTCTGGGCAACATGGGTGTGCGGCTTCGCAGCAACGACGTCATCTACTGCTGCCTTCCGCTTTACCACAACAATGCGCTGACGGTGACGCTGTCCTCTGTGCTCGCGGGCGGCGCGACCATGGCCATCGGCAGGCAGTTCTCGGTGAGCAACTTCTGGGACGACGTCCGCGTCAACAAGGCCACCGCGTTCACCTACATCGGTGAGCTGTGCCGTTACCTGCTGACACAGCCGGAGAAGCCCTCCGACCGGGACAACTCGGTGAAGCTGATCGTCGGCAACGGACTGCGCCCGGAGATCTGGGAAGAGTTCACCGAGCGATTCGGCATCTCCCGCGTCGCCGAGTTCTACGGCGCCAGCGAATGCAACATCGCGTTCATCAACGCCCTGAACATGAAGAAGACCGCAGGCATCTGCCCGCTGCCGTATGCCGTCGTCCAGTACGACGAAGAATCCGGCAAGGCCAAGCGCGGCCAGGACGGCAAGCTCCGCAAGGTCGGCAACGGCGAGGTCGGACTGCTGCTGTCCAAGATCACCGACCGGGCACCGTTCGACGGCTACTCCGACGACAAGGCCACCGAGAAGAAGATGGTGCGCGACGGCTTCAAGGACGGCGACGCGTGGTTCGACACCGGTGACCTGGTCCGCAAGCAGGGCTTCATGCACGTCGCGTTCGTCGATCGCCTCGGTGACACCTTCCGCTGGAAAGGCGAGAACGTCGCGACCACGCAGGTCGAGGGAGCCCTCGGCGGACATTCCTCGGTCGACGGTGCCGTCGTGTACGGCGTCGACATCGAGGGAACCGACGGCAAGGCAGGCATGGCTGCGGTGACGCTGCGCGAGGGCGAGACCTTCGACGGCAAGACGATGGCCGAGCACCTCTACGACAAACTCCCGACGTACGCGGTGCCGCTCTTCGTCCGGGTCGTCGACAGTCTCGAGCAGACGTCGACGTTCAAGAGCCAGAAGGTGGCCCTGCGCAAGCTTGGCTACGAGGAAGACAGCGACAGCGACCTGTACGTGTTGCGCGGCAAGTCCGGTGGCTACGAGAAGGCGTACGACGGCTACGTCGCCGAGGTCGCAGCAGGCAAGGCCCCCAAGCTGAGCACTCGAAAGATGCGCACGTGCCACTATTGATTTCATGAGCACTCTCTGCGGCAAACCGGTCGCCGACGATCGCGCATTGGTCATGGCCATCGTCAATCGCACCCCCGATTCGTTCTACGACGGGGGTGCGAATTTCAGCGACGACGCCGCGATGGCGTCGGTGCACCGGGCGGTCGCAGAGGGTGCCGACATGATCGACATCGGTGGTGTGAAGGCCGGCCCCGGCGACATCGTCGATGCCGAGGAGGAGATCCGCCGTGTCGTCCCGTTCGTCGAGGCCATCCGGGACGCGTATCCGGAGCTGCTGATCAGTGTGGACACCTGGCGCAGCGAGGTCGCCCGACTGGCCTGTGGCGTCGGTGCGGACCTGATCAACGACACGTGGGCCGGGCCGACCCCGAGCTGGTGCGCGTCGCTGCCGCCGAAGGAGTCGGCATCGTCTGCTCGCACACCGGCGGGGCGGTGCCTCGTACTCGCCCGCATCGGGTTCGGTACGCCGATGTGGTGGCCGACGTGATCGCCGAAGTCACCGCCGCCGCCGAGAACGCCGTCGCGGAGGGGGTGAAAAAGGATTCGATTCTCATCGATCCGACGCACGATTTCGGGAAAAACACCTATCACGGGCTCGAGTTGTTGCGTCGCGTGGACGATCTTGTAAACACCGGGTGGCCTGTGCTCATGGCGCTGAGCAACAAGGACTTCGTAGGCGAGACTCTAGGTGTAGAGCTCGCCGACCGGTTGGAGGGAACATTGGCAGCGACAGCATTGGCCGCAGCAGGCGGAGCCCGAATGTTCCGGGTGCACGAAGTTGCGTCGACCAGAAGAGTCGTCGACATGGTGGCAGCGATCCAGGGTCTGAGAACCCCGGCGCGGACGGTCAGGGGTCTGGCATGACACTCGCAGATCGAACGGACGTCACCAGGGCGTGGTCCGAGACCAACAGCTGGGACACCCCGGAGTGGACCATTGCCGAACTCGAGGCCGCCAAAGCGGGCCGAACGGTGTCGGTGGTACTCCCGGCACTCAACGAGGAACAGACGGTCGCCGCCGTCATCGACACGATCCACCCGCTGCTCGGTGGCCTGGTCGACGAGCTGATCGTGTTGGACTCCGGTTCCACCGACGAGACGGCTGTGCGCGCGACTGCGGCCGGTGCACGTGTGATCAGCCGAGAAGAAGCAGTACCCGGGGTGGACCCGGTACCGGGCAAGGGCGAGGTGCTGTGGCGATCGGTCGCCGCGTCGACCGGTGATCTCATCGCGTTCGTCGACTCCGACCTGATCAACCCCGATCCGGCGTTCGTACCCAAGTTGCTCGGCCCCCTGTTGATGGGCGACGGCATCCACCTCGTCAAGGGCTACTACCGCCGACCGTTGCGGACCAGTGGAACCGAGGACGCCAACGGTGGTGGACGTGTCACCGAGCTCGTGGCAAGGCCGCTGCTCGCTGCCCTGCGGCCCGAGCTGACCGGGGTCATTCAGCCCCTCGGCGGTGAGTACGCCGGTACACGCGAGCTGCTGTCCGCGGTGCCGTTCGCACCCGGCTACGGAGTGGAGATCGGGCTGCTGCTCGATACGTACGACAGGCTCGGGCTGCGGGCGATCGGCCAGGTGAACCTGGGCGTGCGCAAGCACCGCAACCGCCCGCTGGTCGAACTCGGGGCGATGAGCCGACAGATCGTCGGGACGATGCTCAATCGGTGCGGGATGGTCGATTCCGGTGCCGGTCTGATGCAGTTCCGGGTCGACGGTGACTCGTTCGAGCCGTTCTCGACCGAGGTGTCGTTGCTGGACCGACCGGCGATGAACTCGCTGAATTAGCGTGTCGGGCGGTCGTGACAAGATCGTGGCATGTTGACGCTGCTGATCTACGTCGTCGTCATTGCCGTCGTCGCCGCTGCATTGTTCTTCGTGGCGTCGGCGGTGTTCGGTCGCGGTGAGGAACTGGGCCCGCTGCCCGAGGGAACCACCGCGACCGTTCTGCCGGCGGAAGGCGTCACCGGTGCCGACGTGCACGCGCTGAAGTTTCAGCAGAGCCTGCGGGGCTACAAGCCCAGCGAGGTCGACTGGGCGCTCGAGCGACTCGGCGGCGAGATCGACATGCTCCGTTCGCGGCTGTCCGCAGCGCAGCAGGCGCAGGAGACATTGGCCCCTGCCCCGGCCGAGCCCGACGAGCGATGAGCGCTGTCGCCGGACCGGACGGCCGACTGCGCTGCCCCTGGGGTGCCACCGACGACGACCTGTACCGGGACTATCACGACACCGAGTGGGGGCAGCCGCTCCACGGGCGCAACGAGCTGTACGAGCGCCTGTGTCTCGAAGCGTTCCAGTCGGGTCTGTCGTGGATCACGATCCTGCGCAAGCGCGATAGTTTCCGCACCGCATTCGCCGATTTCGATCCGGAGCTGGTGGCCCGGTTCGGCGACGCCGACGTCGAACGGTTGATGAACGACGCGTCCATCGTGCGCAATCGGCTCAAGATCGACGCAGCGGTGAGCAACGCGCGCGCCATCATCGATTTCGACGACACCGACCTCGACACGCTGCTCTGGTCCTTCGCTCCCGAGCGCAGGTCGACGCGCCTGACCGAGTTCTCCGCTGTGCCCGCCTCTACTCCGGAGTCCACTGCTCTGGCCAAGGAGCTCAAGCGGCGGGGCCTGCGGTTCGTCGGTCCGACAACTGCCTACGCCTTGATGCAGGCCACCGGAATGGTCGACGATCACCTGTCGAGGTGCTGGGTGCAGGTCGTCAATACCGACTCCGGTTCCCGGTATCGACGGCGATAGGGAAGAATAGGAGACAACACCCGTCGCCCCGCGACGAATTTATCTTTTTGGCCTAGGCGCCGAGCTGGTGGGCGCAGATCTGGAGGGAGCAGAGGATGGCGGCGATGAAGCCCCGGACCGGGGACGGTCCCCTCGAAGCAACCAAAGAGGGACGAGGAATCGTCATGCGTGTCCCGCTCGAGGGGGGCGGCCGGTTGGTCGTCGAATTGACCCCCGACGAGGCCGCGGCACTCGGTGACGAATTGAAGGGTGTCACCGGCTGATCGCTCTGTCGATCGATCATCGCTCAGCCCCGCTCGCCGTACCGGCAAGCGGGGCTTTGTGTTGTGTTCACGACTGTGGCATCCGGCAGAGTCGTGACGAAGGAGGTGTCCGATGCTGACCGACGTCGTGGACGTGCTGCTGTGTCCGCAGTGCCGTGCACGTGAGCTCGATTCCGGGCTCGGCGTAGGCGACACCGATCGGACGCTGTGGTGCGATCGAGGGCACTCCTTCGATGTCGCTCGGCAGGGCTACGTCAGTCTGCTGACCGGTGACGGCGGCAAGTTCACCGGCGACTCGGCCGAGATGATCGCTGCGCGCGACGCGTTCCTGGGGGAGGGGCATTTCGACCCGATCGCCGCTGCGGTCTCGGCGGGTGTCCCGGCGGACGGCGAGGTGGTGCTCGACGTCGGGGTCGGAACCGGTCACTACCTCGCGGCGGTTCTCGACGACCACCCCGATGCCCGGGGGATAGCGTCGACGTGTCGAAGTTCGCGGCCAGGCGCGCCGCACGGTCCCATCCGCGGCTGGGTCCGTGGTCGCGGACATCTGGAGTGGACTCCCGGTGCGGTCGGGCGCTCTGTCCGCGGTGACGTGCGTG
>NZ_BAOX01000175.1:0-10380 GCF_000813105.1 Rhodococcus sp. BS-15
CCTGCGAGAACCGTCGCGGCGCTCGCTTTCGCAGCGGTACGCCATCCGCTCGCCGTCACAGATAGATCCCTCTCGTCGCGCCGTCGACACCATCGTATGCGGGGTGTCGACGGCCGTGACCGAGAGTCGAATACCCGCATCTGGGAAGATGGTGCAATGCGCATCGCACAGCACATCACCGAACTCATCGGCAACACCCCGTTGGTGAAGTTGTCCACCGTCGTCGGCGACGGTGCAGGCACAGTCGCGGCCAAGATCGAGTACCTCAACCCGGGTGGTTCGTCGAAGGACCGCATCGCGGTCAAGATGATCGACGCGGCCGAGGCAGCCGGCGAACTGAAGCCCGGCGGCACCATCGTCGAGCCCACGTCCGGCAACACCGGTGTCGGTCTCGCGCTGGTAGCTCAGCAGCGCGGCTACAAGTGCGTGTTCGTGTGCCCCGACAAGGTCGGCGAGGACAAGCGCAACGTGCTGCGCGCCTACGGAGCCGAGGTCGTCGTCTGCCCGACGGCCGTCGCACCGGAGGACCCCAACAGCTACTACAGCGTCTCCGATCGGCTCGTCCGCGAGATCGACGGAGCCTGGAAGCCCAATCAGTACGCCAACCCCGCAGGCCCGGCCAGCCACTACGAGAGCACCGGTCCCGAGATCTGGGCCGACACCGACGGAAAGATCACTCACTTCGTCGCAGGCGTGGGCACCGGCGGCACCATCTCCGGCACCGGCAAGTACCTCAAGGAGGTCTCCGGCGGCAAGGTCAAGGTCATCGGCGTCGACCCCGAAGGCTCGGTGTACTCCGGCGGAACGGGACGCCCGTACCTCGTCGAGGGCGTCGGCGAGGACTTCTGGCCGACCGCGTACGACCCGTCCATCCCGGACGAGATCATCGCCGTCTCCGACGCCGATTCGTTCGATATGACCCGTCGCCTCGCACGGGAAGAAGGCCTGCTGGTCGGCGGCTCCTGCGGCATGGCTGCTGTCGGCGCAATCCAGGTCGCCGAGCGCGAAGGCCCCGACGCACTGGTCGTCGTACTGCTGCCCGACGGTGGACGCGGCTACCTGGCGAAGATCTTCAACGACTCGTGGATGTCGTCGTACGGATTCCTGCGGTCCAGGTTGGACGGCACCACCGAGGAGACCTCCGTCGGCGCAGTGCTGCGCGGCAAGTCCGGCGCGCTCCCGGATCTGGTGCACACCCACCCGTCGGAAACCGTGCGCGACGCCATCGAGATCCTGCGCGAGTACGGCGTCTCGCAGATGCCGGTCGTCGGAGCCGAGCCGCCCGTCATGGCAGGCGAGGTGGCCGGCAGTGTCACCGAGCGTGATCTGCTCAGTGCCGTGTTCGAGGGTCGCGCGGCGTTGGCAGACCCGGTCGCCAAGCACATGAGTTCGCCGTTCCCGCTGATCGGTGCAGGCGAAACCGTCTCCGACGCCACCAAGGCACTCGGGGAGTCCGATGCGCTGATGGTCGTCGAAGAAGGCAAGCCCGTCGGCGTCATCACGCGCCACGATCTGCTCGGATTCCTCAGCAAGGGTGCCTAGCGGCAGTGGTGTGGTTGAGCGCCCCAGGGGGCACTCAACCGCACCACTGCGCGTCAGCGCACTGCGCTGGTGCCAGTGAGTGCCTGTCCGATCACGAGTTGATGGACCTCGGATGTGCCCTCGTAGGTGAGGACGGATTCGAGGTTGTTGGCATGTCGGAGCACCGGGTATTCCAGCGTGATTCCGTTGGCCCCCAATATCGTTCGGCATTCACGAGCAATTTTGATGGCCTCGCGCACGTTGTTGAGCTTGCCGAGTGACACTCGCTCGCCCGGCAGTTCGCCCTTGTCCTTGAGTCGGCCCAGGTGCAGGGCGAGCAGCTGACCCTTACCGAGTTCGAGGGCCATGTTGGCGAGCTTGGCCTGGGTGAGCTGGTATCCGGCGAGTGGCTTGTCGAACACCGCGCGAGTCTGCGAGTACTCGATCGCCGATTCGATGCAGTCCCGCGCCGCGCCCATCGCGCCGAAGACGATCCCGAAGCGCGCCTCGTTGAGGCAACTCAACGGTCCGCTCAGACCGCGGGCCTCGGGCAGCATCGCGTCTGCGGGGAGTCGGACGTCGTCGAACACCAATTCGCCGGTGATCGACGCACGCAGCGACAGCTTCTTCTTGACCGTGTTGGCGGTGAATCCCGGTGTATCGGTGGGAACGACGAATCCGCGGATCTTGTCCTCGGTCTGTGCCCACACGACGGCGACGTCGGCGACGGGTCCGTTGGTGATCCACATCTTGCTGCCGTTGAGGATCCAGTCGTCACCGTCGCGCTTGGCGCGGGTGAGCATGCCGCCGGGGTTGGATCCGAAGTCGGCCTCGGTGAGCCCGAAGCAGCCGATCAGCGATCCCTCGGCCATGCCCGGAAGCCACTGCTGCTTCTGCTCCTCGGAGCCGTACTTCCAGATGGCGAACATCGCCAGCGAGCCCTGCACCGAGACCAGCGATCGGATGCCGGAGTCGATCGCTTCGAGCTCGAGGCAGGCCAGGCCGTACGCCGTCGCGGACGTTCCGGCGCAGCCGTATCCCTCGAGGTGCATGCCCAGCAGGCCGAGCGAGCCCAGTTCCTTGGCCAGTTCACGCGCCGGCACGGTGCCCTCGTCGAACCAGTCGGCGATGTGCGGACGGATCCGCTCGTTGCCGAACTTGCGGACGGTGTCCCGTATCTGGCGCTCCTCGTCGTCGAGAAGTGAATCGATCGCGAACAGTTCGTCGACGCTCTGGGAGTTGGCCACGGTGCCTCTTTCCGCTGGGGGTTGTCTTCGCAGGTTACCCACGACCCCGCCCGGCGACGCAGGCCGATTAGTGTGGAGGCCATGAGTGAGCAGCGCAGCAAGGCAGACAACACCTCCTGGCAGGGCTTTTCCACCAAGGCAGTGCATGCCGGGTACGAGCCCGATCCGCAGACCGGCGCGGTGAACGTGCCGATCTACGCCAGTTCCACCTTCGCGCAGGACGGCGTCGGCGGCATGCGCAGCGGGTTCGAGTACGCGCGCACCGGCAACCCGACGCGTCGGCCGCTCGAAGCCAATCTCGCGGCCATCGAGTCCGGCACCTTCGGTCGCGCGTTCTCCTCGGGCATGGCGGCAACGGACTGCCTGCTGCGCTCGGCGCTGCGTCCCGGTGACCACCTCGTCATCCCCAACGACGCCTACGGCGGCACGTACCGATTGATCGACAAGGTCTTCACCCAGTGGGGTATCGAGTACTCGGTGGCCGCAGTGTCGGACGTCGACGAGGTCCGCGCGGCGATGCGCCCGAACACCAAGCTCGTCTGGGTCGAGACGCCCACCAACCCGCTACTCAACGTCGGTGACATCGAGGCGCTCTCGGGCGTCGCGCACGAGGGCGGGGCCAAGCTCGTCGTCGACAACACCTTCGCGTCTCCGTACCTCCAGCAGCCTCTGAGTCTCGGTGCCGACGTGGTGCTGCACTCGACCACCAAGTACATCGGTGGTCACTCCGATGTGGTCGGCGGCGCACTGGTGACCGACAGTGAGGAACTGGACACGGCCTTCGCGTTCCTGCAGAACGGCGCGGGCGGGGTTCCCGGACCGTTCGACGCGTTCCTGACCCTGCGCGGCATCAAGACTCTTGCGCTGCGGATGGAGCGACACAGCGACAACGCCGAGAAGATCGTCGAATTCCTCGACGGGCATCCGGCCATCTCGCAGGTCATCTACCCGGGGCTCGAATCCCACCCGTCCCACGCGGTCGCCGCGAAGCAGATGCGACGCTTCGGCGGCATGGTGTCGGTGCGTCTGGCCGGCGGCAAGCAGGCGGCGCTGGACTTCTGCGCGAAGACCGAGATCTTCACCCTCGCCGAGTCGCTCGGTGGCGTCGAATCGTTGATCGAACACCCCGGCGCGATGACGCATGCCTCGACGGCCGGTTCGTTGCTCGAGGTGCCCGACGACTTGGTGCGGCTGTCGGTCGGCATCGAGGACGGTGCCGATCTGGTCGGTGACGTGGAGCAAGCGCTGGCATGATCGTTGCACTGATCGACTCGGGCCTGGGGATGCTCCCGACGGCTGCGCGGCTGAGACACGCGCGCCCCGAGCTAGATCTGGTGCTGATGATGGACCCCGACAACGCTCCGTGGGGACCCAAGCCGGACGGGTGGGTCGTCGACCGGGTGGTCGGCACAGCGCAGCACGCCGTCGAACTCGGTGCCGAGGTGGTGGTGCTTCCGTGCAACACCGCCAGTGTGACGGCCCTGAGTCACGTTCGGGCCGCGCTCGGTGACACGATTCCGGTGGTCGGTACCGTTCCGGCGATCAAACCCGCTGCCGCGGTGAGCGATCGGATCGCGATCTGGGCGACGGCGGCCACGACCGCGAGCGCCTATCAGGGACGTTTGATCGAGCAGTTCGCGTCGCACCGGACGGTGACGAGCGTGGCGTGCCACGGTCTGGCGGATTCGATCGATCGCGGTGACGCGCGGGGGATCGGTGCCGCCATTGCCGCGGCCGTGGCAGCCACCCCCGCCGACGTCGAGTCGATCGTGCTGGGTTGCACGCACTACCCGCTGGTGTTGGACGAGATCGTCTCGCAGTTGCCGGGCGACATCACGATGTTCGACAGCGCCGAGGCGGTGGCCAACCAGACGGTGCGACGCGTCGACGAAGTCGGTTCGAGCGATTCGGGCACCGGCCGTGTGTCGGTGTGGTTGAGCGGAATCGAGGGCGGGTTGCCTGCGAGTGCGCAGCGGTACCGCGAAGCAAAGCTGCTGCGGGGCGACGCACGAGCAGAGCAATACTGACCGTCGGGGAATGCGGGACGCTCCCGAACGTTGTCTTTCACTGAGCTAACGGTTACTGCGGTGAAGGGAAACACATGGTCGGCGTGGACACTCGGAGTCCAACGGGGCGGACGGCGGTGCGCATGCCGCATCGATATGCGTTCTGGGTAGTCGGCGTCGCTTCATCGTCCTGATGGCGTCCTCGGCGGCACCGTCTCCGCTGTACCCGGTGTACCAGCAGTCGTGGGGATTCAGCGCGATCACGCTCACCGTCATCTTCGCCGTCTACGCGGTGGCGCTGCTGGCGACACTGCTCACGGTCGGAAGCCTGTCGGACCACATCGGCCGCAAGCCGATTCTCATCACATCGCTGCTGTTGCTCGTCGTGAGCCTGGTGCTGTTCATCGTCGCCGACAGCGTGCCGCTTCTCATCGCGGCACGCGTCGTGCAGGGAATCGCCGCAGGCGCGGCCACGGGAGCCATGAGCGCGGCCGTCATCGATCTGCAGCCCAACACCTCCACCGGGCCGTTGCTCAACAGTGTCGCCCCCTCCCTCGGTCTGGCAGGTGGTGCGCTCGGTGCCGGGCTGCTGGTCCAGCTGGCCCCCGCGCCCGAAATGCTGGTTTTCGTACTGCTGATCGTCGCGGCCCTGACCCTGGCCGTCGCGCTGCTGTTCGTCCCCGAGACCTCGGTATTGCGCGGCTTCGATTCCCGCCGCCACCTCGCGTCGACCCTGCTGCCGAGAATGTCGATCCCGAAGTCGGTGCGGGCACCGTTCTTTCTCATCGCCCCCGCTCTGTTCGCTACCTGGTCTCTCGGTGGCTTCCACCTCTCGCTCGGGCCCTCGATCGTCGGCGGCGTCTTCGGTATCGACAATCACATCGTCGGCGGGCTGGAAATCTTCGCATTGTTCGCCTCGGGCGCAGTGGCAGCTGCGGTGGTGCGCAACGGGTTCCCTCGCACGGTGATGATGACCGGCGCGACGGTGTTGGCGGCAGGCGTCGCGCTGACCCTGGTGTCGGTGCAGATCGAGTCGATAGCGATGTACTTCGTCGGGGCCGTCATCGCCGGATCGGGCTGGGGAGCAACATTTCTCGGTGCGATGCGCACCCTCGGTGCCCTGGTACCCGCCGCACAGCGCGGCGGGGTGTTCGCCACGACGTTCGTCATCAGCTACCTCGCCTTCAGCGTGCCCGCCGTGGTCGCCGGATTGTCGGTGCACCGGCTGGGGCTGAGCACGACGGTGGAGGTGTACGGGGCGTTCGTCATCGCGATGGCGTTGCTCTCGGTTCTCGGATTCTCGCTGGCGCAGCGGCGAGATCGGTAGTGCGGCAGACTCTGTGAGTCTTCCTCTGCCGAGGGTGAGCGAGTACTCCTACCCGATCGGGTAGTTCGGTCGGGTCGTTGGCAGGGTTCCCGCATCGAGGTGTTCCCAACGCGGTGCCTGGCAGTGGAGTGTGGTCATCAGTGAGACGCCGATCACAGTGGAAGGCGTCTTGTCACTCACACTCACCGAGGAGACACCGATGGTTATCGAGCTCAATCAGATCTGGGAATTCCCCATCAAGGAGTTTCACCCGCTGCCGCGCGCCAAGCTGGGAGTCGGCGCCCACGACATGATCGGTGTCGAGGCCAAAGAACTCGGGTTCAAGCGCTCGCTGCTGGTCACGACCGGTCTGCGCGGGTCCGGAATCATCGAGGAACTGATCGGCAAGATCGAGTACCAGGGCGTCGAGGTGGTCCTCTACGACAAGGTCGAGTCCAATCCCAAGGACTACAACGTCATGGACGGTGCCGCGCTGTACCAGAAGGAGAAGTGCGACAGCGTCATCTCCGTCGGTGGTGGCTCGAGCCACGACGCGGCCAAGGGTATCCGCGTCGTCGTTGCCCACGACGGCCGCAACATCAACGAGTTCGAGGGCTTCTCCAAGTCCACCAACAAGCAGAACCCGCCGCACATCGCCGTATCGACCACTGCCGGAACGGGTTCGGAGACATCCTGGGCCTACGTCATCACCGACACCTCGGACATGGAGAAGCCACACAAGTGGCTCGCCTTCGACGAGGCGTCGACACCGACTCTGGCACTGGACGATCCGCTGCTCTACTACACCTGCCCCCAGCAGTGGACCGCGTTCTGTGGCTTCGACGTTCTTGCCCACGGTGCCGAGCCCTACGTCTCGCGTCTGGACTTCGCTCCGTCGCTGGGTAACGCGATCTACTCGATCGGCTTGGTGTCCAAGCATCTTCGCGAGGCCGTGTACGACCCGGGCAACCTGAAGGCTCGCGAGGGCATGATGAATGCCCAGTACATCGCCACGCAGGCCTTCAACTCCGGCGGACTCGGTGTCATCCACTCGATCTCGCACGCAGTCAGCGCCTTCTACGACAGCGCTCACGGTCTGAACAACGCCATCGCCCTGCCGCGCGTGTGGGAGTACAACCTGCCCTCGCGCTTCGAGCGCTACGCCGAGATTGCCGTCGCCATGGGCGTCGATACGAAGAACATGACCACCGTGCAGGCGGCCGACGCTGCTGTCGAAGCAGCGATCAGGCTCTCGAAGGATGTCGGTATTCCCGACAACTTCGGCTCGATCCGTTCTGCGACGTACGACAAGAACCGGATGAACACCGGGAAGTACGCAGGTAAGGGCGACGTGATCAAGGGCGACGAGAAGTCGGTTCTGAAGATCTCCGAGCACATCCAGGACGACTGGTGCACCCCGGGCAACCCCCGAGAGGTGACCGTCGAGTCGATGATCCCCGTCGTCTCGCACGCGATCAACGAGTCGTACTAACTGCCACCCATGTGAGCGGAACTTCGTAGCAGGGTACGAAGTTCCGCTCACATGCGGCGCAGCCGCCTCCCGAAGGGAAACACATGACCTCGCTGTCGACAGTGCGTAGCGACGACACCGGTACCGTTCGATTCACCGATGCGGCTCATCTGCAGCGCGCGCTCGGGGAGCAGGACTACATCGCCGACGACGACCTCGCCACCGTGGTGCATCTGGCGACAGCGCTCGATCGACCGCTGCTGCTCGAAGGCCCGGCGGGCGTGGGCAAGACCGAGCTTGCAAAATCTCTCGCTGCCGCAAGCGGCCGGAAGCTGGTTCGCCTGCAGTGCTACGAGGGCCTCGACGACAACCGCGCACTCTACGAGTGGGACTACGCCAAACAGCTTCTGCACGTGCAGATGCTGCGCGAACACATCGGTGCGCTGACCCAGCATGTCACCGACATCGACGACGCTTCGAAGATGCTCGCTGCCAAAGACTTCGGTCTGTATTCCGAGCCGTTTCTCTCCGTGCGGCCCCTGTTGGAATCGGTACTGTCCGAGGAACCGGTGGTGCTGCTCGTCGACGAGGTGGACCGCACCGAGGAATCGATGGAGGCGTTGCTGCTCGAGGTGCTCGCCGAGAAGCAGGTGACGATCCCCGAGGTCGGCACCTTCACTGCGCGCAGCGACCCGTGGGTGATATTGACGTCCAACGACACTCGTGAGCTGTCCTCCGCTCTCAAGCGCCGCTGCCTGCACTTTCATCTCGATTACCCGACCGCTGCGCGCGAACGCGAGATCGTCACCGCCCGCGCTCCCGAGGTACCGGCTCACATAGCGGCCGAGATCGTCTCGCTGGCAACAGAACTACGAGAGCTACCGCTTCGCAAGAGTCCGTCGATTTCGGAAGTGATCGACGCAGCACGAATTGCCACCGTCCTCGGGTTCACCGACGACACCCGGAAGTATCTGCTCGCTGCGCTGGTCAAGTATTCCTCGGACATGAAGATCGCGCTCGCCGGTCCGGTAGCGGAGACATCGACCGCGGCACCATCGCTCGGAGTTGTTGCCAACACGACCGCGACGGCGTTTCGCGGGCACGGTGGGCGTGACAAGGGTGGCATCGGAATACGACGATGACTGTGGCACAGACGTTCTCGGCATCGGTGGTACTCGACGTGCTGGCGGCCGTGTTCGGGCGGACTCTGCGACGCTTCGGAGTGGCAGCATCGCCCGCCGAGGTCATCGAGGTACGACGCGTCCTCGGCCTGCTCGGGGGCCGTGATCTCACGGTACTGCAGGCGGCGTTGCGCGCGACCTGCGCGAAGTACGACCACGAACAGCAGGGCTTCGATCTCGCCTTCGAGTCGATGTTTCGTCTCACGGCGGCAGAAGCCGTCGAACATCCTCGTTCTTCGGTCGGCGCGCAGGTGGCAGGAGGACTGCCCACCGACCTGGATGTGGGAGCGGATCAAGAAGCGGCGAAATACGCCGAGTACAACGAGCGTGCGGTCGAAATCGGGGATCTGCTCGACGCCCCGGAGGCAGACAAGGGCTTCAACCCGCACAAGGACGACGACGACATCAGCCTCTCCTCCGAGGATCACGATCTGTCCATCGATACGGACGGCGACATGGGGAGGCGAGGCGTCACCTATACCGTCGATCTGGAGCGTTCCGGGTCGACGGCCGCAGGAGAGTTGGCTTCGAGCACCAGTGGAGCGATTGCGGGACAACTGAACTGGGAAGATCCGGCAGGAATTCTGGCGTGGTTCGACGCCTACGATCCGCGCAGCGTCTACGGCGACGGAGGTGATTCCGGGCCGCTGAGCAGTGCGATGCTGGACTCGATCACCGACGCGTGGAGGCCTTCGTCGCGGCACTGGGGGACGTGACGGGGACGATGTCGTCACCGGTTCCGACCGACGGCGCTCTGCAAGCGATCGGCCGGCACGCCGAAATCGAGCGCGCGAGTCACGAAGTGCTGCGGCACATGCGCGGTACTCCACGCCCGCGGCCCCGCGAACACTCGCGCGGCCCGCTGGACATGCGGCGTACCGTGCGGTCGAGTCTGCGCACCGACGGAATTCCTTTTCGTCTGGTGACGAAAACGCCCGTACCCGACAAGGTAAGGCTGCTCGTACTGGCCGATGTTTCACTCTCGGTGCGGCCGATCACCGCATTTACCCTCAGACTCGCGCAGGCCATGCATTCACGCGCGCATCGGTGCACGGTGATGGGTTTCGTCGATGCACCGGTGGACGTGACAACCACCTTGCTCGGCAGTACCGGAGACGGTGCGCTGCTGCGGTTCTCGCGGACGCGCGTCTGGACCTCGAAGCCAGTAGCGACTACGGCAGAACCTTCGCCGATCTGCTGGATTCGCACGGGGACGTGTTGAACAAGCGCACCGCGGTGATCATCGTGGGTGACGGCCGGTGCAACGGACGGCCGTCCGGACTCGAAGCGTTGGAGAAGATTCGGTCCAAGGTGCACCGCATCGCGTGGATCACCCCCGAGGCCCGCCGTTACTGGGCTCAGGCCGCGTGCTCGATGGCGGACTACGAGCAGATCTGTGACCGTGTGGTGGTGGCGCGTGACGGGGAACAGCTGAGCGCGTTGGCGGCCGAGCTGGGGCACGCGTTGTCCTGACCGTCTGCAACAGTCCGATCATGCGGTAGCAACCGCAGCTGATCCGCACCCGTGAGCTGGGTATGGGACCGGATCAGCTGCAGGTCGAGTCGACGGTCAGGCCGAACACGCTTGCTGTGCCGCCGCCCAGACGTCGGCGTCGACTCCGGGCGGTGCGTCGCCCGAACCGGGAGGG
>NZ_BAOX01000174.1:0-10386 GCF_000813105.1 Rhodococcus sp. BS-15
TGTGTGCGGTCCCGGCAGCCACCGGCAGGGTGGCCGCGGCTGCCCACGAGACGGCCTCCGGCTTGTGGGCCGTGCTCGACGCGTTGAGCACGGTGTACTGCGCATAGCCCCCATGTCCCGAGGCGGTGGCTCCGAACACGTGGTCGCCCACCGAGAAGTCGGCCACACCGGCACCGGTCGACACGACCGTGCCCGATACTTCCCGACCCAGAACCGCGGGCAAGGTGATCTGCACGGTGTCCTTGCGGTTGCCCGCCCGCACCTTCCAGTCGGCAGGATTGACCCCGGCGGCGTGGACCGCCACGAGAATCTGTCCCGGTCCCGGCTCCGCGACGGGTAGATCCAGAAGGTATTCGGTGTCGGGTCCGCCGTATTCACTGAAGCCGTACGCGATCATGTACCTACTGTGCCTCACCCAGCGACTCGCTCGGGAGCGCCTCACCTCGAGTGTGTCGGTGCTTGCTGGTTGGATGGACCGATGCTGCACGGTCTCTGGTCTCCCGGTGCCGGGCTGATGCTGTGGGACGACGAGACCACCACCGGCGAAGAACCGCATCTGCCGCCGACCCACGCGCACGTTCTCACCCGGACGTTTCGGCACCGTGCCGATGTGTCGTTTCCGGCGTCCGGACGCAGTGCCACCGCGCAGGCCCCGGTGCAGGTTCCGGCCATCGCGCTCGCCCCGCACGATGCAGCCGATCTCTTGCTGCGGACGCCGTCCGAGCACGCGTCGATCTCCGGTGATCTGCGCTACCTGGCACACGTCGCCCGCGGAATCGAACGGTGGGTCCGCGGCGGTCGCGTCGTTCCGGCCCTGAAGTTGATGGACGGGCAGTGGTGGCCACGATGGCGTCTGGTCGGGGGGGAACGTCAACGGGCCTGGCTGAGCGAACTCGCCGTCGCCATGCCGTCGGTGCAACGTGCGGGCGAGCGGCCCAAGAAGATCCTCGACGACATGGTGGAGGAGCTCACCGATCCGATCGTCAGATCGGTTCTGGGCAGACCGGACTCGGAGCATCCGCTGTTGTCTGCTCTGATTCGCGACGACCCGTATGCAGATGGCACGCAACAGATCTCGACGTTGCTCGAGAATTGGCGCGGAAGCCTCACCGTCGACGAGCCGTCCCTGGTGCTACGCCTGCTCGAACCCGATGACGACGATGACGCCGTCGACGGTTCCTCCGAGGAAGCAGCGGAGTCGTACTGGACGCTGCAGGTGTGTCTGCGAGCCGATGGCGAAGCGCCGCGGCCGGTTCCGATGAGCCGCAAGGTCGATGCCACGCTGCTCTCCATCGCCGTGCGCAAGCTCGGTGAGGCCGTGGCGGCGTACCCGAGACTGCGTGATCTGCCGTCTCAGGAAGGCACCCTCGATCTGTTGCTTCCGACGTCGGTGGTCATCGACCTCGTCGAACACGGTGCGACGGCACTGCAGGCCACCGGAACGACGGTTCTGCTACCTCGGGCCTGGACGAGGCTGGATCCGTCGATGAGGCTGCGCGTCGATTCGCCCGCGGTGACGAAAGCGGCCGCTGATCGGGCGGTCGGCATGGACGAACTGGTGTCCTACGACTGGCAGCTCCAACTCGGCGACATGGTGCTGACCGAGGCGGAGATGAACAGACTCGCCGTCTCGAAGGGCGATCTCGTGCGGCTGCGCGGTCAGTGGGTGTTGGCCGACGGCGGTCAGCTCGCGCGAGCCGCCAAGTACGTCGCCGAGCATCACGGCGACGGGACGGCGCTGCGCACGCTGATGCGTGAGATGACGCTGGCCGATCCACCGCCGGCTCCGGTCCAGGACATTCGAGCCTCGGGATGGGCGGCCACGTTGCTCGAGCCCGGTGCGGTGCCAGAGGCGATCCCTGTACCAGCCGGTGTGAACGCGACTCTGCGGCCGTATCAGCAGCGTGGGCTCGATTGGCTCGCGTTCATGAGTCGGCTCGGTCTCGGGGCGGTGCTCGCCGACGACATGGGGCTCGGCAAGACTCTGCAGGTACTGACACTGCTCGCGCACGAGAAGAGTTCGACGCCGACGCTGCTGGTGGCACCGATGTCGGTGGTCGGCAACTGGCAGCGTGAGGCGGCGAAGTTCACCCCGGCTCTGCGAGTGCTGGTGCATCACGGGCCGGCGCGGTCGAAGGGCGAGGAGCTCGATCGGGCAATTGCCGAACACGATCTGATCGTCACCACGTACGCGCTGATGGCCAAGGATCGTGCGCAGTTGGCGGTGCAGACGTGGCGTCGTTTGGTCCTCGACGAGGCGCAACACATCAAGAACTCGGGCACCGTGCAGGCCAAGGCGGCGCTCGCGATTCCCGCGGATCACAAGTTGGCGCTCACCGGAACACCGGTCGAGAATCGCCTGGACGAGCTGCGGTCCATTCTCGACTTCGCCAACCCGGGCATGCTCGGTAGGCCGTCGGACTTTCGGAAGCGATTCTCGGTTCCGATCGAGCGCGAGAACGACGAGAACGCAGTCTCGCGTCTGCGCGCCATCACCTCGCCGTTCATTCTGCGGCGCGTCAAGACCGATCCGACGGTCATCTCGGATCTGCCCGAGAAGAACGAGATGACCGTGCGCGCCAACCTCACGGCCGAGCAGGCTGCGCTGTACAAGGCGGTCGTCGACGAGATGATGGCGCAGATCGCGGACGCGAAGGGCATGAAGCGCAAGGGCGCGGTGTTGTCCGCACTCACTCGTCTCAAGCAGGTGTGCAATCACCCCGCCCATTTCCTGTCCGACGGCTCTCCGGTGCTCAAGAGGGGGCAGCATCGCTCGGGCAAGATCGGTTTGGTGGAGGACATGCTCGATTCGATTCTGGGCGACAACGAGAAAGCGTTGCTGTTCACGCAGTTCCGGGAGTTCGGTGAGCTCGTGGCACCGTACTTCGCCGAGCGATTCGGGACCGAGGTGCCGTTCCTGCACGGCGGCGTGAGCAAGGCCAAGCGCGACGAGATGGTGGAGAAGTTCCAGAGCGACGACGGTCCGCCGATCATGATGCTCTCGCTCAAGGCCGGCGGCACCGGGCTGAATCTCACGGCCGCCAATCATGTCGTTCATCTCGATCGTTGGTGGAATCCGGCGGTGGAGAATCAGGCGACGGACCGGGCCTTTCGCATCGGACAGCGCAAGAACGTCGAGGTGCGCAAACTGCTGTGCGTGGGCACCGTGGAGGAACGGATCGACTCGATGCTCGTCTCCAAGCAGGATCTGGCGAATCTGGCGGTGGGCACCGGCGAGAACTGGGTGACCGAGATGGACACCGCGGAGCTGCAGGAACTGTTCCGCCTCAGCGAGGATGCGGTGGGGGAGTGATGGTCGACTTCTCGCAGTACGGAAAGCGTCGAAAAGTCAAGGGCGGCATCGAGTCCAGGAACAAGCGCGGGGCGTTCGGGCAGACGTGGTGGGGCAGGCATTTCGTGGCGGCCATGGAGGACCTCGCGGATCCGGGTCGGATTGCTCGAGGCAGAACGTATGCGCGCCAAGGGCAGGTGCTCACTCTCGGGGTGGAGCGCGGGCAGATTTACGGCGAGGTGCAGGGCAGTCAGCTCGAGCCGTTCTCGGCCTCGGTCACCGTCGACCCGCTCACGCAGGGTGAGGTTGCCGCGCTGGTCGGCAGGGTGCGATCGAACCCCGGCATGCTGGCCGAGCTGGCCTCCAATGCCATTCCGCAGGCTCTGGCATCGGTGTTGCTGCCGCACGACAAGGGGCAGCTCGATTTCGACTGCACATGCCCCGACGACGGGTGGCCCTGCAAGCACGCGGCGGCTCTGATGTACATCGCCGCCGAGCACATCGACGCGTCCGCCGCCACCATCCTGACGCTGCGTGGAGTCGATCTCGATCAACTGATCGAGGCGTCGGTGATGCGGACGACGAGTTCGACCCCGATGACTGGTTCGCCGATCGCGCGTCGTTCCCCGAACTTCCCCAGGTGTCGTTCGCTCCCGCGGTGGACGATCTCGATCCGTTGATCCTGCGCGGCATCTTCCGCGCCGACGGCTCCACCGAGGCCGAGGTCAGTCGCGCCGGTGCCGATCTGAGGCAGTTCTACGACCGGATGTGACGACTCCTGGACTTGCATGGACATCCGACTATAGGATGGGCGTACTTCACTTCCACGCTCGAGGACGGACAAACTCCATGGCTCGCGAACTCACGCACTTCATCGGCGGCAAGCATGTCGCAGGCACCTCCGGAAACTTCGGGGACGTGTTCGACCCCAACACCGGCGAGATTCAGGCCCGGGTTCCCCTGGCCGACGTATCGGAGGTCGAGGCCGTCATCGCCGATGCCGAACAGGCCCAACGTGAATGGGCCAAGTGGAACCCGCAGCGTCGTGCGCGGGTGCTCATGAAGTTCCTCGCCTTGGTCACTCGCGATATGGAAGAGCTCGCCCGTCTGCTGTCGTCCGAGCACGGCAAGACGATCGCCGACGCAAGGGTGACATCCAGCGTGGCGTCGAGGTCGTTGAGTTCGCTGTCGGCGTCCCGCATCTGCTCAAGGGCGAGTACACCGAAGGTGCAGGCGGCGGAATCGACGTCTACTCGATGCGTCAGCCGCTCGGCGTCGTAGCCGGAATCACCCCGTTCAACTTCCCCGCGATGATTCCCCTGTGGAAGGCCGGCCCGGCCATCGCCTGCGGAAACGCGTTCATCCTGAAGCCCTCCGAGCGCGACCCGTCCGTCCCACTCAAGCTTGCCGAGCTCTTCCTCGAAGCAGGACTGCCGCCGGGTGTGTTCAACGTCGTCAACGGCGGCAAGGATGCCGTCGACGTGCTGCTCACCGACGACCGCGTCAAGGCCATCGGCTTCGTCGGCTCGACGCCCATCGCGCAGTACATCTACGAGACGGCAGCCCAGCATGGCAAGCGAGCACAGTGCTTCGGTGGAGCCAAGAACCACGCCCTCGTGATGCCCGACGCCGACCTCGACGAGGTCGCCGACGCTCTGCTCGGTGCCGCCTACGGCTCGGCAGGCGAGCGCTGCATGGCCATCTCCGTCGCGGTTCCGGTCGGGGAGGAGACCGCCGACGCATTGGTCGCCAAACTGACCGAGCGGGTGGCGAAGCTGAAGATCGGCCGCAGCGACGACGAGGACGCAGACTTCGGCCCGCTCGTGGGCAGCGATGCGCTCAAGCGCGTCAACGATTACACCCAGATCGGTGTGGACGAGGGAGCCGAGCTGGTCGTCGACGGGCGCGGCTTCGTGCTGGAAGGCCACGAGAACGGATTCTTCGCGGGCGCAACGCTGTTCGACAAGGTGACGACCGACATGCGGATCTACAAGGAAGAGATCTTCGGACCCGTCCTGATCGTCGTTCGCGCGAAGGACTACGAGGACGCGCTGCGCCTGCCCACCGAGCACGAATACGGCAACGGCGTCTCCATCTTCACCCGTGACGGCGACACTGCGCGAGACTTCTGCTCCCGCGTCCAGGTGGGCATGGTCGGAGTCAACGTACCGATTCCGGTACCGATCGCGTACCACACGTTCGGTGGTTGGAAGCGTTCGGGATTCGGCGATCTGAACCAGCACGGACCCGATTCCATCCGCTTCTACACCAAGACCAAGACGGTCACCCAGCGCTGGCCGTCGGGCACCAAAGAGGCTGCAGCGCAGAATCACTTCGTCATTCCGAACATGGACTGATCCGGCGATGTTCACCTTGAACGAGGACGAGCGAGCGATCAACGACACCGCTCGCGAATTCGCCGACGAGTTCCTGGCACCGAATGCCATCGAATGGGATCAGCAGAAGCACTTTCCGGTCGACGTGCTGCGCAAGGCAGCGGGACTGGGAATGGGCGGCATCTACATTCGCGAGGATGTGGGTGGATCGGGTCTGACCAGAGTCGACTCGGTGCGGATCTTCGAGCAGCTCGCCACCGGTGACCCGTCCATCGCTGCATACATCTCCATTCACAACATGGTCGCCTGGATGATCGACACCTACGGCAACGACGAGCAACGGCAGCGTTGGCTCCCGGGACTGTGCGCGATGGACCAGCTGGGGAGCTACTGCCTCACCGAGCCGGGCGCGGGATCCGACGCCGCGATGCTCGGCACCAAGGCGGTGCGCGACGGCGACGAGTACGTGTTGGACGGCGTCAAGCAATTCATCTCCGGCGCAGGCACATCCGAGGTGTACGTCGTGATGGCGCGCACCGGTGCACCAGGGCCGCGGGGCATCTCGGCGTTCATCGTGCCGAAGGACTCCGCGGGACTCTCGTTCGGAGCCAACGAGAAGAAGATGGGGTGGAATGCTCAGCCCACCCGGCAGGTCGTTCTAGAAGGCGTCCGCATTCCGGCCGAGAACCTGCTCGGCAACGAGGGCGACGGGTTCCGTATCGCGATGAACGGACTCAACGGCGGACGCATCAACATCGCCGCGTGTTCGATCGGCGGAGCGCAGTCCGCTCTCGACAAGGCCGTTGCCTACCTCTCCGAGCGCAAGGCGTTCGGCGCGCGGTTGCTCGATGCGCAGGCGCTCCAATTCCGACTTGCCGATTTCAAGACCGAACTCGAGGCCGCCCGCACGCTGCTGTGGCGGGCCGCGGACGCGTTGCAGCACGACGCTCCGGACAAGGTCGAAATGTGCGCGATGGCAAAGCGTTTCGGAACCGATACCGGATTCGAGGTCGCCAACGGAGCGCTGCAACTGCTGGGCGGCTACGGCTACCTCAGCGAATACGGCGTCGAGAAGATAGTTCGTGACCTTCGGGTGCACCAGATTCTGGAAGGCACCAACGAGATCATGCGGGTGGTCGTCGCTCGATCGATCGTGGGTGCCGCATGAGCGACGTGATCCTCGAGGTCTCCGGCGGTATCGGTCGGATCACCCTGAACCGCCCCAAAGCCATCAACGCGCTCGATCATGCGATGGTGCGCGAGATCGCACCGGCATTGGCGCAGTGGGCAACCGACGACGCAGTCGACGCCGTCCTGCTGACCGGAGCAGGTGAGCGCGGACTGTGTGCCGGCGGCGATATCGTCTCCATCTACCACGACGCCAAGGACGGCGGCAGCGGTAGCAAGGACTTCTGGCGCGAGGAGTACATCCTCAACGCCGCGATCGCTCGGTTCCCCAAGCCGTTCGTTGCCATCATGGACGGCATCGTCATGGGCGGAGGCGTCGGGCTCTCGGCTCATGCCAACACTCGCATCGTCACCGAGCGATCGAAGATCGCGATGCCCGAGGTCGGAATCGGATTCGTTCCCGATGTGGGTGGCACATACCTACTCTCGCGTGCACCGGGCGAGATCGGCACCCACTTCGCGCTCACCACGCGCGGATGAATGCCGCCGACGCCATCGCGGTCGGGTTCGCCGATCACTACATCCCCTCCGACAAGCTGGAGGACTTCTACTCGGCACTCGAGACGGTCAGCGTCGGAGAGGCCGTCGCGACGTTCAGCGAGCCGGCACCGGAGTCCACAGTTGTCGGTCAGCAGGAATGGATCGACGAGTGCTACGCCGGTGACGACGTGCAGGGCATCGTGGACGCTCTGGCCGCCAGCCCAGTGCCGGAGGCGCAGAAGTCGGCGGAGGACATTGCGTCCAAATCGCCTGTGTCGTTGGCAGTGACACTGAGATCGCTGCGTCGGGCAGCGAGGCTGCCGACGCTGGAGGCAGTACTCGACGAGGAATACCGCGTGTCGGTGGCGTCGCTGTCCAGCCACGACCTCGTCGAGGGAATCCGAGCACAGGTGGTCGAGAAGGACCGCAACCCGCAATGGCAACCGCGTACGTTGGCAGACGTCACGCCCGAGGACGTCGACCGGTACTTCGCACCTCTCGGGGACGCGGAGCTGGGCCTGTCGAACGCACACACAGAAGGTGAGCAGTCATGAGCGAGAAGACGATCGGCTTCATCGGCCTCGGCCACATGGGTGGACCGATGGCCGCCAATCTGGCTGCCGCCGGCTACACGGTGCAGGGCTTCGATCTGGTACCCGCGGCGCTGGAGCAGGCTACGAAGGACGGTGTCACCGTCGTGGAATCGGCCGTGGCCGCCGTCGCCGATGCCGACATCGTCATCACGATGCTGCCCAACGGCAAACTGGTACTCGGGTTGTACGCGGACCTGCTGCCTGCTGCCGCTCCGGGCACGTTGTTCATCGATTCCTCGACCATCGACGTCGCCGACGCCCACGCCGCGCACACGCTTGTGCACGAGGCAGGCCACCGCAGTCTCGACGCGCCGGTTTCCGGTGGTGTCGGGGGGCGCGGCCGCGGGAACGTTGACCTTCATGGTCGGCGGATCCGAGGAGGATTTCGCCTCTGCTGCAGCGGTTCTCGATGTCATGGGTCGCAAGGTGGTGCACTGCGGTGCGGCGGGCAACGGCCAGGCCGCCAAGATCTGCAACAACATGATCCTCGGAGTGTCGATGATCGCCATCAGTGAGGCCTTCGTGCTGGGGGAGAAGCTGGGGCTGAGCAACCAGGCACTGTTCGATGTGGCGTCGACTGCGTCCGGTCAATGCTGGGCACTGACGACCAATTGCCCGGTGCCCGGACCGGTTCCGACGAGCCCCGCCAACAACGAGTACAAGCCCGGCTTCGCTGCGGCTCTCATGGACAAGGACTTGGGTCTGGCTGCCAATGCACTGCGCGACAACGGTGTCGAGGGCGTCCTCGGCCTTCGGGCAGCCGAGTTGTACGCTCGATTCAAGGAAACGTCCGGGGGCGGCACCGATGTCGACTTCTCCGGCATCATCAACGACATCCGCGAGCGCTCGAACGGAGCAGGCCTGTGAGTGACTACGAGACGATTCTGCTCGAGCGTCGAGGACGCGTCGGCATCGTCACGCTCAACCGTCCGAAGGCGTTGAACGCGCTCAACTCCGAGCTGATGCGTGAAGTCGTCTCGGTGGTCGAGGAACTCGACGCGGACTCCGACATCGGTGCAATCCTGATCACCGGCTCCGAGCGGGCCTTCGCGGCCGGGGCCGACATCAAGGAGATGCAGCCCAAGTCCTACATGGACGTGTACCTCGACGACTTCTTCGCCGCCTGGGATCGACTGGCATCGGCTCGTACACCTCTGATCGCGGCGGTTTCCGGCTACGCACTCGGCGGCGGGTGTGAACTCGCGATGCTGTGTGATGTCCTGATCGCCTCGGACACCGCGGTATTCGGACAACCCGAGATCAAGCTCGGTGTGATTCCGGGAATCGGCGGGTCGCAGCGCCTGACGCGAGCGGTGGGCAAGGCCAAGGCCATGGAGATGTGCTTGACCGGTCGCAACATGAAGGTCGAGGAAGCCGAGCGAGCAGGATTGGTCTCGCGCATCGTGCCGGTCGCCGATCTGCTCGACGACGCCATCGCGACCGCGACCACCATCGCCGAGATGTCGCTACCGGTCGCCATGATGGCGAAGGAAGCGGTGAACCGATCGTTCGAGTCGAGCCTGCGCGAGGGTGTTCTGTTCGAGCGCCGCGTGTTTCACTCGACCTTCGCCACCGAGGATCAGAAGGAAGGCATGTCGGCTTTCATCGAGAAGCGGACGCCGAACTTCCAGCACAAGTAGGGCCGTTCCGCCCTACCTGTCGGGGGACAGGAGGGCGGCCCCGCGGGCCGAGACCAGCTCCGGCATCGACGGCACCAGCGTCGTCAGGCCGGTCCGCAGCTCGAGAGACCGCGCTATCGAGGTGATGTTGGCGCCGCCGCCGACCACGACGATGGACTGCGGTCGGGCACCGGACAATTCGATGGTCTGCTCCACCAGCATGCCCGCGTACCGCACCGGTCCGGCGATCAGATCGTCGAAGTCGCGTCGGGTCAGCACATGCCGTGCAGCACCGGATTCATCGGTGGTGCTGACGACGGAGTCGACGCTCAGTTGCTCCTTGATGGATCGGCTTGCGTCGATTCCGACGCGAACGCCGTTGGACGAGAGCAGCCTACGAACCGAGTGATCGAGATCGTCGCCGCAGAACGTGGCAGTGCGCCGCGTCATGAGGGTGCGTGTGGACGCGAGATCGATGACGGTGACCGTGGTTCCGGTGCTTCCGATATCGCACAACACGGTGACGCCGTGATTGGGTACCAGCCCGATGAAACGTAGATAGCGCACTTGCGCAGCGGTTTCCGGAACGAGCGATGCCGTGCGGGCCGTGCCTCGGGTGGCGACCGAACCGGGATCGGTGGCAACCCGGTAGGCGATGGCCGAGAACTGCACCGGGAGCGACATCGTCGCGGCGATGGAGTGGATGGCGTCGACGCCGGTGGCGATCGTGGTGGACAGCGACTGACCGGGAGCGCGGCGCACCGTCCGCGACACGATGGGTGTGCGGTGGGGGCTGTCCAGATACGTCAGAATTGCGCGTGCACCGTGCGCACCCGCCCCGACCCCCAACACCAGCACCCCCGCCCCGCCCTTCAGCA
>NZ_BAOX01000173.1:0-10394 GCF_000813105.1 Rhodococcus sp. BS-15
CTAATGGGACTTGATCGGCGAGTCTCCGGCTGGAACTGGAGCAACCGGACAACGCTGGTCACCGAGCCGCTGGTGGGTGAGCACTATTTCAACCTGGAGTGTGGATCGACTCCTAACCCTAGATCGTGTCCCCACCGGTCGGCGAGGGTTCCCAGAATGCTGATGGGGTGTCGTGCCACCAGAGCACTGATCCATTAGGTCGCCGTCCGGATCCCTCGAGGCTCGCCGACAGTGTCCGATCGAGCGCGAACAGGAGAACCGAATGATTTTTGTTGGAGACGACTGGGCGGAGGATCACCACGACATCCACGTGATGGACGCCGACGGGAAACGGTTGACCTCACGCCGATTACCCGAAGGACTGGCGGGTATCAGTGGGTTTCACGATGTGATTGCCTCGTACGCCCAGGCGCCCGCCGAGGTCGTCGTCGGCATCGAGACCGATCGCGGCTTGTGGGTGTCTGCTCTGGCCGCGGCCGGATACACCGTGTACGCGGTCAATCCGCTCGCTGCTGCGCGCTACCGAGACCGCCACCATGTCTCGGGTGCAAAATCCGACGCCGGCGACGCCAAACTCTTGGCCGACCTCGTGCGCACCGACAGGCACAACCACCGCACCATCGCCGGCGACTCGACCTCGGCCGAGGCGATCAAAGTATTGGCCCGCGGACATCAGAATCTGATCTGGTCCCGTAACCGGCAGACCAACGCGTTGCGCTCGTCCTTGCGCGAGTACTACCCCGCCGCACTCGAGGCCTTCGACAGTCTTCATCACGGCGACGCCGTCGCGGTGCTCTCGCGTGCCGCCTCGCCCGCCGAAGCATCTCACCTGAGCGCAGCGACGATCCGATCGATCCTGAAAAAAGCTGGGAGACAACGCAATATCGAATCACGCGCTGAAGAAATTCGCGTTGCATTGCGTACCGACCATCTCACGGCACCACCTCCTGTTGCCGCTGCGTTCGCCGCCAC
Organism: Rhodococcus sp. BS-15; assembly: GCF_000813105.1. NCBI lineage: Bacteria > Bacillati > Actinomycetota > Actinomycetes > Mycobacteriales > Nocardiaceae > Rhodococcus > Rhodococcus sp. BS-15. Next base: position 973 of record NZ_BAOX01000173.1, read on the forward strand.
CACCCGCTCGGCGGTGGCGCTGATCGCGGAGTTGAACCGTCAGATCGTCGACCTCGAAGCCCAACTGACCCGCCATTTTGAAACACACCCGGACGCCGCTATCTACCTCTCCCTGCCAGGAATCGGTGTCATCCTCGGCGCCCGGGTGCTCGGTGAATTCGGCGACGACGTCGCCCGCTACACCAACGCCAAGTCTCGCAAGAATTACGCCGGTACGTCACCCCTGACAGTTGCGTCGGGCAAGAAGCGGGCCGTACTGGCTCGTCATATCCGCAACCGGCGGCTCTACGATGCCATCGACCAGTGGGCGTTCTGCGCCCTCAACCAGAGTCCGGGCGCACGCGCGTTCTACGACCACCACCGCGCTGCCGGAGACCTCCACCACCAAGCGCTCCGCGCACTCGGCAACAGACTTGTCGGGCTCCTGCACGGGTGCCTACGTCACCACACCGAATACGACGAACACACCGCTTGGGCACACCGCACCGGGCAACAACCAGCCGCAGCTTGACAAGTTACGGACCTGGGATGTCTAGGGTGAGCGCGAAGTGGCCGAGGTGATTGGTACCGAACTGCAGCTCGAATCCATCCTGGGTGACCTGACGCGCAGGTGGCTGCATGACACCTGCGTTGTTGACGAGTATGTCGATCGCCCGGCCATCGGATGAGAAATCTTCCACCAGAGCGGAAACGGACTCCAACGACGACAGATCCAGCGCCCGAGTGGTGACCTTCGCTCCCGGTACCGCGACTCGGATCGATTCGGCTGCCCGCTCCCCCTTGGTGGCAGAGCGCACCGGCATGACGACCTCGGCACCGGAGCGGGCGAGCTGCGTGGCAATGACCGTTCCGATCCCGTCGCTCGCTCCCGTGACGACGGCAACCTTCCCCGTCAGATCGGGAAGGGATATGTGTGTTGTGCGGCCCATGGCAAGCTCCTGTGCTGGTGTTGATCGTGCGGATTCGACTTGCGGAACCCATGTTCGACGACCGCGCCGGGCTTATCCAGGACTTCCCGATCCACTGATACGACCGACACCTTGGATCGAATCAGGACAGAACCTGAGTTCCCACCACCGCAAGCAGTTCCAATTTGGCGTAGCTCTCGCTGCCGGGGACTGCCGTGTACACCAGCAGTCGCTGCGCTTGCTCGGGGTCCAGCAGTGTCTGGCAGTTCAGTTGCAGCAGGCCGACCGTCGGGTGCAGAAACCGCTTGGACTCGGGTGGGTGAACCCCTACTTCGCGCTTCGCCCACAGGGTCCGAAATTCTGCGCTGACCGCGAGCAGCTCTGAGGACAGGTGTGCAGCTCTCGAGTCGGGTCCGCGAAGAGTGACGATTTCGCGCAATCCCGACGCGTACACCCGAGACAACACGGCACGTTCTTCGGGCGGGTACGACTGCCGCACCTCGGGTCGGTGAACCATCGGTATCCCAGACTCCGATTCGGCCCGGTGCGCAACGACGCATCACCGGTCAGGGCCGCTCCCAGCGGCGTCTGACGGAGCGTTTCTCCGGTTTCGGACACGATCTCGGCGGGCGTGTCGTTCAGGCGGTCCAGAATTCGTAGCATTCCTGGGCTGACGTGCTCGCTCGACGACCCGCGAGCGGGAGGATTGTGCCCGGCGAGTCGGAACACGTGATCACGCTCGCCGAGCGACAGATGCAATCCCTGTGCGATGGAGGCGATCATCTGCGCCGACGGGGCGGGTCCGGTAGCCCGTTCGAGTCGTGCGTAGTAGTCGGTCGACATGTGGCAGAGTTCTGCGACCTCCTCACGGCGGAGGCCTTGTGCGTCTGCGCTGCCCCCGTGGCAGCCCTACGTCCTCCGGTTGCAGCGACTGCCGTCGCTGCCGGAGAAACGCTGCCAATTCCGGTCGATCGATCACGTCGGTTCCTTCTTTCCCGTGCGTGCGCATCGCGCCTGCAATCAATTGTGCCTGCTGCGCGGTGGCTATTGTCGACAGATGAGCGCTCCCTTGACCGTCGTCACCGGCGGAAGTCGCGGAATCGGCGCTGCGGTGTCCAGGCGACTGGTGGCCGACGGGCACGATGTGGTGATCGGCTACCGCTCCGATTCCGCTACCGCTCGAGCAGTGGCGAGCGAACTGTCGACCGACGGCCGAACGGTGATCGCCGTACGGGCCGATACCACCGACGAACAATCGGTGGTCGACCTCTTCACCTCAGCCGCCCGGATCGGCACCGTCACCGGCCTGGTGAACAACGCCGGTTCGGCGCGCGCCGTAGGGGCGCTGGTGGACAACGACATCGAGACCATCAGAGCGGACCTCGACGTCAACCTCGTCGGGGTACTCACCTGCTGCAAGTACGCGATCACGGCAATGGCCGAATCGGGTGGCTCCATCGTCAACATCTCCTCCGCTGCGGCGACCCTGGGCAGTCCGGGGATGTACGTCCACTACGCGGCAGCCAAGGCCGCCGTCGATACGCTGACGGTCGGACTGTCGAAAGAAGTTGCTGCGCAGAACATCCGCGTCAATGCAGTGGCACCCGGTGTCATCGAGACCGACTTCCATCGAGATCGGGAGCGGCCACAGAAGATGGCGTCGAGCATCCCGCTCGGCCGCCCCGGTGTGCCGGACGAGATCGCCGGGGCGGTGTCGTGGTTGTTGTCCGAGGATGCGCGATACGCGACCGGAACCGTCATCAGGGTGGCAGGCGGAATGTGAGTACTTCGCATCGCCGCTATCGAGGGGCGATGCGATGCAGCTCCACGTTCGTCAGCGCACCGTCTTCGGCTGTGGCCGTCATGTACGTGCAGAACGGTTGCCGACGCCGATCCGTCGGCGATCCCGGGTTGAGCAGCCGTAGACCGTTGTCTGCGAACGTGTCCCACGGTATGTGACTGTGGCCGAACACGAGCACGTCCGTTTCCGGGTACGCGGCCGCCATCCGTCGTTCCCGTCCCGTCGCGGCACCGGTCTCGTGGGTCACGGTGAACCGCACCCCGCCGAGTACGGCGTCGGCGCGCTCGGGCATGAGTGCTCGCAGCTCCTCGCCATCGTTGTTGCCCCAGCACGCGACCAGTCGACGCGACCGCTGCGAAAGCTCCTCGAACGCGGCCAGATTCACCCAATCACCTGCGTGGAGCACCACATCGGCGTCGTCGATGGCGGTCCATACCTCGTCGGGCAAGGCGCGAGCCCGTTTCGGGAGATGAGTATCGGCAATCAGCAGCAGCTTCACCACTCGATTGTGCACGTCGCCGATCGACTACCGCACATAGACGGCAGTGCGGTGCCCCTCGACGACGTGGACGCGAACCGGGGTGTCGAACACCTCGCTCAGCACGTCGTCCTGCATCATCTCCTCAGCAGTGCCCGTGTTGACGATGATGCCGTCGCGCATGGCGACGATACTGTCGGAGTAGGCGGCGGCGAAGTTGATGTCGTGCACGATGAGCACGATGGTCTTGCCCAGTTCGTCTGCAGCACGACGCAATTGCTTCATCATCAGCACCGAATGCTTGAGATCGAGATTGTTCAAGGGCTCGTCGAGCAGAAGATACTCGGTGTCCTGGGCCAGCACCATCGCCACGAACGCTCGTTGCCGTTGCCCGCCGGAGAGTTGATCCAGAAATCGCCCTTCGAGGGCAGCCAGATTCAAGAATTCGAGGGCCTCGTCGACGTGCGCTTCGTCCTCGGGACCGAGCTTTCCCTTCGAATGCGGGAACCGGCCGAACCCGACCAGCTCACGGACCGTCAACCGCGCGGTGATGTGGTTCTCCTGGCGCAGGATCGACAGGTGCTTGGCAAGTTCCCGAGACTTCGCGACGCGAACGTCCATCCCACCCACGGTGATCGTGCCCGTGGTCGGGTCGAGTAATCGCCCGATGACCGTCAGCAGGGTGGATTTCCCTGCTCCGTTCGGCCCGACGAGAGAGGTGATCCCTCCCTTTGCAATGGCACCGGTGACGGGACCGAGAACGGTGGTGTCCTGATAGGACTTGGTCACATCACGAAAGTCGATCACAGCGTCCCCTTACGAAGAATCATGATGAGGAACAAGATGCCACCGGCGAATTCGATGATGACGGTGAGAAACCCGCCGGCATAGAAGATGTGCTGCATGATGAACTGCCCCAGTAGCAACGTCAGGAAGCCCAGCAGGAACGCCATCGGGAGGACGTAGATGTGCTTGTAACTGCCGGTGGCCTGGTAGGCCAGCGTCGCGACGATGAAACCGAAGAATGTCATCGGTCCCACGAGAGCCGTCGAGAACGCCACCAGCAGCGCAATGAGCATCAGCATCGAGATCAGTTCGCGCTTGTAGGACACCCCGATCCCCATGGCTGCCTCCCGTCCGAGCAGCAGAGCGTCCAGGTGGTGTCGGCGCTTCCACAGCACTACTGCGGCGAACAGGCACACCCCGAACGCCAACGGCAGGTAATCGCCCTTCACAGCGCTGAGTCGGCCGAACAGTTCGACCGACAGCATGTCGTATTCGGTGGGTGAGAGCAGGCGTTGCAGAAACGTCGAGATGCTGTCGAATGCCAGCCCGAGCACAACTCCGACGAGCAGCATCAGGAATAGACTGCCGAGCTTGCCGGAGAACAACCAGCCGTACAGAACGGTCGCGAGTGCGACCATCAATGCCGTCTGGGCCAACAGCTTCGGGATGCCCTCGGTGTTGGCGATGACGGTGCCACCGAAGACGAACACCATGATCGTCTGCATCAGCGTGTAGAGCGAATCGAACCCGATGATCGACGGCGTCAGAATGCGGTTGTTGGTGACGGTGTGAAAGACCACCGTGCCGAGGCCGTGCGTGAACGCCGCAACGGCCATGGCTCCCACCATGTTCAGCCGCCGGGGGAACGCGAAGGCGAACGATCCGCGCACGAACAGGAACAGGAAACACACGACGGCGATCGCCACGATCACCGACAGCACCGCCAATCGCATCCTCGGCGTGAAGCGCGACGCCTTCGGTCCGCGCGGCATCGGTCCGGTGATGCGCGGGTCCACACGGGAACTAAGCACTGACATACCGACGCTGCCTCACGATCAGAACGACGAACACGATTGCCCCCAGAACTCCGAGAACAACCGATGCGGGAATTTCCATGGGTGCCACGACCGTTCGGCCGACGAGATCGCATGCCAACAGGAGACCTGCACCGACGAGCGCCACCCAGGGAAGGTTCTTGCGAACGTCGTCGCCGAGCATCATCGACACCAGGTTGGGCACGATGAGTCCGAGAAACGGAATGAACCCGACGACCACCGTGGTGACGCCGGTGGCCACGGCGACCATCGCGACGCCGACCAGAACGATCTGCTCGTACCTCATCCCGACGTTCGTGGCGAGCTCCTTACCGAGTCCGGCAACGGTAAAGCGATGCGCCAGCAGGTATGCCAGCACCGCGATGACGATCACCGCCCACATCGGTTCGTAGAACCCTCGCACGATCCCGCTGAATCCGCCGGACCGCCAGGCCGACATCGCCTGCAGGAGATCGAAAGTCCCGGCGAGGAATGTGGTGACGGCCCCGACGACGGCACCCAGCATGATGCCGACGAGCGGGACCACCAATGTGGTCCGGACCGACAGCCGCCGGAGCACGCCGACGAACAGCAGCGTGCCGACCAGAGCGAACACCGTGGCGACGAGCATCTTGGTCATCGGCGGCGCGTCGGGCAGCACGATCAATGTGGCCAGGACACCGAGTCCGGCCCACTGCGCCGTGCCTGCGGTGGTGGGTTCGACGAACTTGTTCTGGGTGATCATCTGCATGATCACCCCGGAGATGCTCATGGCCATGGCTGCGAAGATCAACGCCAGAGTGCGAGGAACCCGCGAGATCAGAAACATGTTTCTGGCCGCTGGATCGTCGATCATCGTGGCGACGGTGATGTCGTATCCGCCGACGAGCAGTGACGCGGCGGTCAGCATCGTCACTATCCCCATGATCGCGGCAAGCAGCAGTCTCTTGTTCGTCATGTCGGTGATCCGTCGTGCGGTGTTCGTCCGGCCTACGCGGCGTTCTCGAACGCGTCCGAGATCGACTGGAACGCTTCGGTGTACGCCTGGATTCCCTCGCGGGTGTAGAAGAACGGATCGAGGTAGATGATCTGGTCCTCGGTGGTGAAGGTGGTCTCGGCGAACGCTTCCTGTGCGTCGAATACGGCCTTGGCCGGGGACGAACCGGGCTCACCGGCTGCGGCGTCGCGGTCCAGAACGATGACCCAATCGGGGTTGGCCTGAGCGATGGTTTCCGGCGCCAGACCCGAGTCACCGTGGACATCGCCTGCCTCACCTGCGAAGACGTCGGTCAGGGTCAGGGGTTCGAGCAGACGACCGATGCGCGCAGCACCATTGTCGATCTTGCCGCCGTTGACGTTGGCGAGAAATACTGTCTGTCCGGTGGTCTGCGCTGCAGCAGAAGCCTCTGCAGCGTCGAGGGCCGCGATGATCTCGGCCGCTCTGTCCTGCAGGCCGAAGATGACGCCGAGCGTCTCGGTCTGAGTCTTCAGCGTCTCGACGAAATTCTCGTCGTCGGGCGAGATGTCGATCGTCGGCGCGATCTGGCCGAGCTCCTCGGTGTATTCCTGGAATCGATAGCCGCCGATGATGAGATCCGGTTCTGCTTCGCTGACCACTTCGAGGTTCGGTTCGCGATGGGTGCCGACGTCCAGGATGGCGTCGTTGTCGATCCACTCCTCGAAGCCCGTCGACGGCATGATGGGTTTGGGAAGAGCAACCGGCTCGACACCGAACGCCCGAAGCGTCTCGAACGAGGTGTTGTCCAGTGCTGCCACGCGCACCGGATTTGCCGGAACCTCCATGCTGCCGTTGTTGGTCTCGACGGTGACGGTTGCGGCGTCGGCAGATTCGCCCGTGGTCGAATCGGTGCTGCACGCACCGAGTACGAGCATCGAAGTCGCGGCGGCTGCGACAAGTAGACGGGGGGGCGCGGAACGTTCTCACTTCGGTGTACTCCGTTGCTCGATGTTTACCGGGGCTTTGGTTGAGCAGTAAAGTATCACTTAGGCAAGGCTATGCAAATTCAGGTTCCTTGGTCAGCGAAAATCCCTCGATCTGGACGCAACTCGCAGATCCATCAGCTGCAGATGATCGGCCACCACGGTCACCGCACCCTCGGCGTTCTGTACTTTGCCTCGAATCAGCAACGCCGGAGCCGTGATCGCCAGCTTGCGGTACTTGGCCCACAACCCGACCGAGCACACCACGTTGACCATGCCGGTCTCGTCCTCGAGGTTGATGAACGTGACGCCTCCTGCCGTTGCCGGCCGCTGGCGATGCGTCACCGCTCCGCCGACGAGCACGCGGTCTCCGTCCGGAATCTGCAGCAGCCGGTTCGCGGGAATCACGCCGAGTGAATCGAGCCGATCTCGAAAGAACTGCGTGGGATAGGAATCCGGTGACACACCGGTTGCCCAGACGTCCGCCGAGGCCAGATCGAGATCCGACATTCCCGGTAGTGCAGGCGCTTTCGTCGACGCTCCGATGCCAGGGAGCAGGCCCGGACGCTCCCCTGCCGCTGCACCCGCAGCCCACAGTGCCTCTCGGCGAGTGATGCCGAAACACCCGAGTGCGCCTGCCGTTGCCAGCGCTTCCGCCTGCGCCACCGACAGTTCGACGCGTCCCGTCAGGTCCAGGAACGAGGTGTACGGCCCGTGTGCGTCTCGCGCGTCGACGATCTTCTGGGCCACTGCGGTACCGATGAACTTCACATCCGCCAACCCCATGCGAATTTCGAGGCCGTCCGCCTCGAGATTCGCGTGGCCGAGACTGGCGTTCACGTCTGCACCGTGGACAAGCACACCATGCCGCCTGGCATCGGCGACCAGGGATTGCGGTGAGTAGAAACCCATCGGTTGGGCGCGCAACAAACCGGCACAGAATGCCGCCGGATGGTGCAACTTGAACCACGACGAGTAGAAGACCAGTGAGGCGAAGCTCTGCGAATGGCTCTCGGGGAAGCCGAAATTGGCGAAAGCCGACAGCTTTTCGTAGATTCGGTCCGCTGCCGCGCCGGTGATGCCGTGCAGATCGCGCATCCCGTCGTAGAACCGACCACGCAGCAGTTCCATCTTCTCCGGTGATCGCTTCGACCCCATGGCACGGCGCAGTTGATCGGCGTCGGCAGCACTGAACCCCGCGACATCGATGGCCATCTGCATCAGCTGTTCCTGGAACAGCGGCACCCCGAGAGTTCGATCGAGCGCCTTCTTGAGCGACGGATGCTCGAAGATCACCGGCTCGAGTCCGTTGCGGCGCTTGATGTACGGGTGCACCGAACCACCCTGGATCGGACCGGGACGAATCAGCGCGACCTCGACCACCAGATCGTAGAAGTTCCGCGGCTTGAGCCGCGGCAGAGTGGCCATCTGCGCACGCGACTCGACCTGGAACACCCCCACCGAATCGGCTCGCTGGAGCATCTCGTACACCTCGGGCTCGGACAGGTCGATCGAGGCGAGGTCGATCTCGATGCCCTTGTGCTCGGAGATCAGATCCATCATGTAGTGCAATGCCGAGAGCATGCCGAGCCCGAGCATGTCGAACTTCACCAAACCCACTGCGGCACAATCGTCTTTGTCCCACTGCAGCACACTGCGGTTCTCCATCGTCGCCCATTCCACCGGACAGACGTCGGCGATCGGCCGATCGCAGATCACCATGCCACCGGAGTGAATGCCAGGTGCCTCGGGAAGCCCTCGATCTGCCGCGCGAGTTCGAGAACCGACTCGGGAATACCGTCGCCTTCCTGATCACCGATTCCGGACCAGCGGGTGATCTGCTTGCTCCACGCGTCCTGTTGTCCCTGTGAGAAACCGAGCGCGCGGGCCATGTCTCGGACCGAGGACTTGCCGCGATAGGTGATGACGTTGGCCACCTGAGCGGCATGGGTGCGGCCGTACTTGGCGTAGACGTGCTGGATCGCCTCTTCCCGACGATCGGATTCGATGTCGATGTCGATGTCGGGCGGCCCGTCGCGTTCGGGTGCGAGGAAGCGCTCGAACAGCAGCTTGTTCGCCACCGGATCGACGTTGGTGATGCCGATCGCGAAGCAGACAGCCGAGTTGGCCGCGGAACCTCTTCCCTGACAGAGGATGTCGTGTGTCTTGCAGAAGTGGACGATATCGTGGACCACCAGGAAGTAACCGGGGAATTCGAGCCTCTCGATGATGTCGAGCTCGTACTCGAGCTGCGAATAGGCCGCCGGGTTCGCCGACTGCAGGCCGTACCGACGAGCGGCCCCCTCGAACGTGAGTCGACGAAGATAGCTGATCTCGGTGTAACCGTCGGGCACATCGAATGGCGGCAGGCGCGGCGCGATCAACTTCAGATCGAACGAGCACTCCCGACCGAGCTCGACGGCACCACGCACCGCGCCCGGATAGTGATGGAACATCTCCGCCATCTCCACCCC
>NZ_BAOX01000172.1:0-10396 GCF_000813105.1 Rhodococcus sp. BS-15
CCGGCTCGGTCACCGACCTCGCCGACAACGTGATTCCGCTTCTGCCGTGCACGGCGTGGACGATCGTCTGGCTCCGATCGATGCGGTGCGCGAGTGGATCGGCGGCGTTCCCGACGCGTCCCTGCGCGAATTCGAGGACGGTGGGCACGACCTGCTGCACGAGAAGATCCACCTGCAGGTGACGTCGGTGGTGGCGGAGTTCCTCGACGACCACATGTCCTGACACCGACAGAGAAAGGGCCCGGCGCGAGAATCGCGCCGGGCCCTTTCTCTGTGTGGTCGATCTACGAGTAGATGGCCTCGATGTCGCTGCCACGCTCGGTGTGAATGATGTTGCGCTTGAGCTTCATCGTCGGGGTGAGCTCACCGGTTTCGACGGTGAAGTCGTTCTCGAGGATCGTGTACTTCTTGATCTGTTCCGGGCTCGAGACCTTCTTGTTGGCCTCGGCGACGGCCTTGTCGATCTCGGCGACCATCTCGGCGTTCTTGGACAATTCGGAGAACGGAATGTCCGCGGCCAGGTTGTGCCGCTCGAGCCAGCCCGGCAGTGCTTCCGGGTCGAGGGTGATGAGCGCACCGATGAACGGCTTGGCGTCGCCGACGACGAGGCACTGGCTGATGATCGCGTTCGCGCGGAGGGCGTCCTCGAGCACTGCGGGGGCAACGTTCTTGCCGCCCGCGGTCACGATGATCTCCTTCTTGCGGCCGGTGATCGAGACGTAACCCTCCTGGTCGATCGCGCCGAGGTCGCCGGTGTGGAACCAGCCGTCGACGATGGCCTCGGCCGTGGCCTTCTCGTTGTGCCAGTAGCCGCTGAACACGACCGGTCCCTTGAGCAGCAGTTCACCGTCTTCGGCAACCTTCACCGAATGGCCGTCGATCGGCTTGCCGACGGTGCCGACGCGCTGGTCCTTGGTGGTGTTGACGGTGATGGCCGCGCTGGTCTCGGTCAGTCCGTAGCCCTCGTAGACCGGGACGCCTGCACCGCGGAAGAAGTGGCCGAGGCGGGCACCGAGAGGTCCGCCGCCGGACACCGCGCGGGTGCAGTTGCCGCCGAGTGCTGCGCGCAGCTTGGAGTACACGAGCTTGTCGAACACCGTGTGCTTGAGGTTCAGAACCAGCCCGGCTCCGCCCTTCTCCTGGGCCTCGCTCCACTCGATGGCCGTCGCGGCGGCCTTGTCGAAGATCGAACCCTTGCCGCCGTCGTGCGCCTTCTGCTTGGCCGAGTTGTAGACCTTCTCGAACACGCGCGGCACCGACAGGATGAAGTCCGGCTTGAACACGGCGAACTGATCCACCAGCGTCGTCACGTCCGAGGTGTGTCCGACGGTGACCTTGGACTCGAACGAGCCGAACGACACGGCGCGGGCGAACACGTGCGCCATCGGGAGGAACATCAGTGTGCGGTTGCCCTCCTTCATCGAGTCGTGCAGCGCGATCTGGGTGGCCTGAACCTCGGCGTAGAAGTTGGCGTGCGTGAGCTGAACACCCTTGGGGCGGCCGGTGGTGCCCGAGGTGTAGATCAGGGTCGCCGGCGATGCCGCGCTGACCTGATGGCGTCGTGCATGCAGATCCTCGTCGCTGACCCCGGCACCTCGGGTGGTCAGTTCTTCGATGGCTCCGGCGTCGATCTGCAGAACCTCACGCAGATCCTTGGCACCTTCGGTGACCTCTTTGAGGTTCGAGGAGTGCGCTGCGGTCTCGACGACGAGCAGCTTGGTGGCGGAGTCCTCGAGAATCCACTGCGCCTGGTCGGCGGAGGAGGTCTCGTAGATCGCCACGGTGCATCCGCCCGCGGACCAGATGGCGTAGTCGAGGACGACCCACTCGTAGCGCGTCGCGCTGAGGATGGCGACGCGGTCGCCGAGTTCGATACCGGAGGCGATCAGTCCCTTGGCTGCTGCCGCGACCTCTGTCGCGAACCGAGCTGCGGTGATGTCGGTCCAGTTACCGTTCTCCAAACGTTGGAACGGTACGAAGTTGGGCGATTCCTTCTCGTACCTGTAGACGGTGTCGGCCATGGATGCGTCGTCAGGAATGGTGAACGACGCCGGCACAGAATATTCGCGCACTGCTGGACCCCTTACGGATAAATAGCGTGGTAGTTGTGCATTTCATCACATTCGAGGCCGTGGCGCACCATCCGGGGTGTCCGGTTTGTCGACTTTGCCGCGAGTCCGGGGTGGTTGAGTGTGACTCGGGGTACAACTTAACCGCCTGCAGGCGGGTTCGGGTGTCGGGTCGCCGGTGTGATGCCGCTCGCACCGCATGCCGTCTCGACCGTTTTCGTCACCTGATCAGCGTAGAAGGGTTCGCAGGGCCCGAGCAGGTACTAAACTCTGTCGACATATGAGCACTTCAGAAACTGAACAGGATGCCGCCGTGACGTCCGACGAGACGAATTCGCCCCCTCATGAGTCCGCCTCCGCTCCGGTCCGCGCGAGCGAGTCGTCCTCGGCGACGGGTGACGACATCACTTTCGCCGATCTCGGGATCGACGAGCGGGTCCTGAAGGCCCTGCGTGACGTGGGCTACGAGAGCCCGTCGCCCATTCAGGCGGCCACCATTCCGCCGCTGATGGCAGGCAACGACGTCGTCGGACTCGCGCAGACCGGAACCGGCAAGACCGCCGCGTTCGCGGTGCCGATCCTGTCGCGTCTCGACGTCTCGCGTCGGGTACCGCAGGCACTGGTGCTGGCCCCGACCCGCGAGCTCGCGCTCCAGGTCGCCGAGGCGTTCGGCAAGTACGCCACCCACATTCCCGGTCTGCACATCCTGCCGATCTACGGCGGTCAGGCGTACGGCATCCAGCTCTCCGGGCTGCGCAAGGGCGCGCAGATCATCGTCGGTACCCCCGGTCGCGTCATCGACCACCTCGAGAAGGGCACCCTCGACCTGTCCGGGCTCGAGTACCTCGTGCTCGACGAAGCCGACGAGATGCTCAAGATGGGCTTCCAGGAGGATGTCGAGCGCATCCTCTCCGATACCCCGGAGTACAAGCAGGTGGCGCTGTTCTCGGCCACGATGCCTGCCGCGATCCGCAAGATCTCCAAGCAGTACCTGCACGACCCGGTGGAGATCACCGTCAAGACCAAGACGTCGACGGCACCGAACATCACCCAGCGGTACGTCCAGGTGGCCCATCAGCGCAAGCTCGAGGCACTGACTCGAATCTTCGAGGTCGAAGAGTTCGAGGCCATGATCATGTTCGTGCGCACCAAGCAGGCCACCGAGGAACTCGCCGAAAAGCTGCGCGCACGGGGCTTCTCGGCCGCTGCGATCAACGGCGACATCGTGCAGGCCCAGCGTGAGCGCACCATCGGGCAGCTCAAGAACGGTCAGATCGACATCCTGGTCGCCACCGACGTCGCGGCCCGCGGTCTCGACGTCGACCGCATCTCGCACGTCATCAACTATGACATCCCGCACGACACCGAGTCCTATGTGCACCGCATCGGCCGTACCGGTCGCGCGGGCCGGGCCGGTCAGGCTCTGCTGTTCGTCGCACCGCGCGAGCGGCACCTGCTCAAGGCCATCGAGCGTGCGACGCGTCAGCCGATCACCGAGATGCAGCTCCCGAGCGTCGACGACGTCAACGCGCAGCGCGTGACGAAGTTCAAGGACTCCATCACCGAGAGCCTGGGCAACGAGAACCTGGCGCTGTTCCGTCGTCTCATCGAGGACTACGAGCGCGAGCACGACGTGCCCCTGGTCGACATCGCGGCAGCGCTGGCCATTCAGTCCCGCGACGGCGAAGCGTTCTTGCTCAAGCCCGAACCACCTGCCCCGCCGCGTGCACCCCGTGAGCCTCGCGAACCGCGGCCGCCGCGGACGTTCGACGAGGATGCGGCCAGCTCGCATCACCGCAAGACGGGCCAAGAGATGGCGACGTACCGCATCAGCGTCGGCAAGCGGCATCACGTCGCCCCGGGAGCGATCGTCGGTGCCATCGCCAACGAGGGCGGTCTGCGTCGAAGCGACTTCGGGCACATCAGCATTCGTCCCGACCACTCGTTGGTGGAGTTGCCGGCCGACCTCGCTGACGAGACGGTCGAGGCGTTGCGCCGCACCCGCATCAGTGGCGTGTTGATCCAACTGCAGCCCGATTCCGGTCCTCCCGGACGCAGCGGCGGCGGGAAGTACAAGGGCAGGCGCTAGAGCGCTACGCGCACGTGCGCGGCAACTCGTAGCCCACTACGAATTTCCGCGCACGACCCCATCGTGAGCGTTTGGCGGCCCTGGCCTCGGGTATCCGCCCGTGCATGACCAACGTCACCCTCCGTGTCAACGGGACCGATCGCGAGATCGACTGCGATACCCGATCCACCCTTCTCGACGCTCTCCGGGAGAACCTCGATTTGATCGGGGCGAAGAAGGGGTGTGACCACGGGCAGTGCGGAGCCTGCACGGTGTTGGTCGACGGACGGCGGATCAACAGCTGCCTGACGTTCGCAGTTGCGCAACAGGATCGCGACATCACCACGGTCGAAGGGCTGGCCGATGGGGACACGCTGCATCCGGTTCAGCAGGCCTTCGTCGATCGTGACGCCTTCCAGTGCGGGTACTGCACATCCGGGCAGATCTGTTCGGCGGTCGCGGTGATCGAAGAGGCCAAGCAGGGTTGGCCCAGCGCGGTCACCGAGGACATCGAGGCCGCCGACGTCGAACTCGATTCCGATGAAGTGCGAGAACGTATGAGCGGCAACCTCTGTCGTTGCGGTGCCTACTGCAATATCGTGTCGGCCGTACGGGACGCGTCGTGAAGACCTTCGAGTACGACGCAGCCACCGCCGTCGACGACGCCGTGGCCCGCCTCGCCGACAACGAGAACGCGATGTTGCTCGGCGGGGGAACCAACCTCGTCGACCTGATGAAGCTCGGAGTCGCAGGCCCGACGACGCTGATCGACGTGACGCGACTTCCGTTGCACGACATAGACGTATCCGATGACGGCTCGCTCCGTGTCGGTTCCGGGGTGAGCAACAGTGATCTCGCGGTGCACCCGGTGGTGCGTCAGCGTTATCCGGTGCTCTCACGGGCGGTGCTCTCCGGTGCCTCGGGTCAGCTGCGCAACATGGCCACCACCGGCGGAAACCTGTTCCAGCGCACCCGGTGCGTGTACTTCATGGATGTATCGAAGCCGTGCAACAAACGCGAACCGGGCTCGGGCTGCCCGGCCCGAACCGGTGAGCACAGGAATCTCGCGATCCTCGGAGCTTCCCCGTCGTGCGTCGCGACGCACCCCTCGGACATGGCGGTGGCGTTGTCGGCGCTCGATGCTCGCATCGTCGTACGTGGGGTCGACGGTGAGCGCATCGTCGAGATCGATGACTTCTACCGGCTCCCCGGTGACGCGCCCGAGCGCGACAACACGGTGGCGCGAGACGAAATAGTCACGGCCATCGAGATTCCGGCACCGGCGGACGGCACCGTCTCCACCTACCGCAAGGTTCGGGATCGGCAGTCCTACGCATTTGCGATCGCCTCGGTCGCCGCCACTCTCGACGTCGAGGACGGGATCGTGCGTGGGGTGTCGATCGCGCTGGGCGGTGTCGCGCACAAACCATGGCGGGCCCGAACGGCCGAGCACACGCTGCTCGGCGCGGCCGCCGACGAGGCGTCGTTCCGGCGGGCGATCGCACTCGAACTCGATGCAGCAGAGCCGTTGCGCGACAACGCGTTCAAAGTTCCACTGGTGACCAACCTCGTCGCCCGCACCCTGGTCGAACTCACGAATTCGGGAGATCGGTCATGACGGCATCTATCGGACAACCGATTCAGCGCACCGAATCGATCGCGAAGGTCACCGGCCGGGCTCGGTACGCCGCCGAGCAGCCGCCGGCCGTCGGGCAGCTGTTCGCCTGGTACGTGCCCGCGACAATTCCTGCGGGCTCGGTCGAACGTGTCGAACTGGACGCCGACGCCGCGGTTCACGCAGTGCTGTGGCACGGCAACGCCGAGCAACTGGGTGATCTCGAGGACGCCGAACTGCATGTGCTGCAGTCGAACACCGTCGCCTATCGCGGTCAGATCGTGGCAGTCGTCCTGGCCGACACTCTCCAGGACGCCCGCGCCGCCGCAGCCCGAGTTAACGTGCACTACGCCGATGTGCGCTCGCCCGACAACGGTCTGACGGCCGAGCACAGCACGCTGTACGCACCCGAGTCCGTCAACGCGGGCTTTCCCACCGACGTCACCGTCGGCGATCCCGACGCGGCGCTGGCATCGGCCGAGCACCTCGTCGACCACTGGTACTCCACCGCGCCGATGCACAACAGTCCGATGGAACCGCACGCCACCACGGCGCAGTGGTCCGACGGCATTCTGACGGTGTGGGATTCGACGCAGGCACCGTCCGGTGTTCAGGGCGACCTCGCCACGGCATTCGACCTCGAGCCAGAGAACGTTCGCGTGATCGCGGAGAACGTCGGCGGTGGATTCGGAGCCAAGGGCAGCTCTCGGCCAACGTGATCCTTGCGGCGATGGCCGCGCGAGCCACCGGGCGCACCGTCAAATTGGTGCTGCCGAGGCAGGCGCTCTTCGATCTCGTCGGCTACCGAACCCCGACGCTCAACCACGTTCGGCTTGGCGCTGATTCGGCTGGCACGCTGCAATCGATCGTGCACGATTCGTTTCAGCAGACCAGCACGATCTTCGAGTTCTGCGAGCACACTTCGGAATCCACTCGCCACATCTACGCGGCCCCGAACCGTCGCACCACCCACCGACTCGCACAGCTGGACGTCGGAACGCCGCGGTGGATGCGGGCACCCGGCGAAGCGCCCGGCATGTTCGCCGTCGAGACGGCCATCGACGAATTGGCGGTGGCCACCGGCATCGATCCGATCGAACTGCGTATCCGCAACGAGCCGGACGTCGATCCCGCCAGTGGCAACCCGTTCAGCTCACGCAGCGTGGTGCAGTGCCTTCGCGAGGGTTCCGAGAAGTTCGGGTGGGACCGCCGCGATTCCGCGCCCGGTCAGCGTCGAGAGGGCAACACCCTGATCGGAATGGGAGTCGCGACGGCGAGCTACCCGGTGCTGATCTCACCGAGTACCGCGTCGGCGCGAGTGGAGCAGGACGGCACCATCACGGTGTCCGTGGCTGCGTCGGACATCGGAACCGGCGCGCGCACCGTGCTGCGCCAGATCGCGGCCGATGCCCTCGGGGTCGACGCGGACACCGTGGTTCTGGCCCTGGGAGACAGTGCGCTCCCGACGGCTCCCGGAGCCGGTGGGTCCTCCGGTACCTCGTCGTGGGGCTGGGCCGTCACCAAGGTCTGCCACTCCTTGAAGGCGCAGGGTTCGTACGAGCCGGGAAACTCGGCCGAGGCCGACACCACCGACGACGTCGAGGGCCAGAAGGAGCTGGCGCGCATGGCGTTCGGCGCTCAATTCGCCGAGGTCGCCGTCGACATCGACACCGGTGAGGTCCGAGTGCGCAGGATGCTCGGGGTGTTCGGCATCGGCGCGGTGATGAATCCGCGGCTGGCGAGGTCTCAGCTCATCGGCGGCATGACGTTCGGACTCGGCATGGCGCTGATGGAGAACGGCATCACCGATCACGAGTTCGGCGGGTTCGCCAATCACGATCTCGCGGAGTACCACATCCCGGCGTGTGCGGACGTCACCGATCTCGAGGCCATGTGGGTCGAGGAGGTCGACACCGAACTCGCGCCGATGGGCGGCAAGGGAATCGGTGAGATCGGCGCAGTCGGATCCTCGGCGGCAATCGGCAATGCCGTCTACAACGCCACCGGCGTCCGAGTCCGCGACCTGCCGATCACCCTGGACAAGGTGCTGACGCAGTGGAGTGATCAAGTGCCCTAGGCGGCACTCAACCACTCCACTGGCCGCTAGGCCAATATCCGTTGCAGGAACTGGCGGGTACGCGGCTCGGTCGGGTTCACCAGCACCTGCTCCGGCGTTCCTCGTTCGAGGACGACGCCGTTCTCGATGAACAGCACCTGATCGGCTACCTGCTGCGCGAAGCGGATTTCATGGGTGACGATCACCATCGTCCAGCCCTGCGCGGCAAGGCCTTTGATCACGGCCAGTACCTCGCCGACGAGTTCGGGATCGAGAGCGAGGTAGGTTCGTCGAACAGCATCAGCTTGGGGCGCAGCGCAAGAGCTCTGGCGATTCCGACGCGTTGTTGCTGGCCTCCGGAGAGCTGGAACGGGTACTGGTCGGATTTGGCGTCGAGACCGATCTGATCGAGGATTGCGTGCGCGTCGCGAATGGCGTCGTCCTTGGCGCGCTTCTGCACGATCACCGGTCCCTCGATGATGTTCTGCAGTACCGTCTTGTGTGGAAACAGGTTGTGGCTCTGGAACACCATGCCGCTCTGGGCGCGGAAGTGCCGGAGCTGCGCCGCGCCGACCGGCTGAGCGAAATCCACCGACACGTCCCCGATGCGGATGAGGCCTGCGTCGGCCTGATCGAGTGCGTTCAGAGTGCGCAGCACCGTGGTCTTGCCGGATCCGGAGGGGCCGATGATGACGGTGACGGTGCCGGATGGCACGCCGAACGAGATGTCCTTCAACACCTCGAGTGGCCCGAACGATTTCTTCAGTGCGGATACTTCCAGCAGGTCTGTCATTTGGCCACGTACCTGTCGAGTCGGACTTCGAGTTTGCCTTGGAAGAACGAGAGAACGATGCAGATCACCCAGTAGTAGAGCGCCGCAACGGTGTACAGGGTGAAGAAGTCGAATGTCGGTGCCGCCGCGAGTTGCGCGACCCGTAGCAGCTCGGTCACGAGGATGGTCGATGCGAGCGAGGTGTCCTTGACCAGCGAGATCAGCGTGTTCGACAACGGCGGTACTGCGGTGCGCAGTGCCTGTGGAAGCACGATGCGCTGCAACGTGGTTCGGTATCCCATCCCGATGGTCTGTGCGGCCTCCCACTGGCCCTTGGGCACGCTCAGTATCGCGGCACGAATCACCTCGGCCGCGTAGCCACCGACATTCAGCGAGAACGCGACCACTGCGGCCGGGAACGGCGAGATCACGATGCCGAATTGCGGTAGCCCGTAGAAGATGATGAACAGCTGCAGCAGCAGCGGAGTGCCGCGGATGATCGAGACGTAGAACCGGGCGACCGCAGCGAGCGGCGTGATCGACGAGATGCGAGCGAGCGCCACCGCGAGAGCGATCACGAGTCCGATCACGAAGCTGATGGCGGTCAGCGGAATCGTCATGGTCACCGTGGCTTTGAGCATCGGCCACAGGTTGTCGAGAACGAGCTGCGTTTTGGACGGTGCCGTGGAACCCGCGTCATCGCTCTCCGGAACCACGGTGTCCGCGGTCGGTGCTGCGACGTCGCTGCCGAAGTACTTGTTCGAGATCTCGGCGATGGTGCCGTTCTCGCGGAGTGTGTCGATGGCGGTGTCGACCTCGTCCATCAGCCCACTGTCCTTGCGGGCCACGAAGGATTGCAGGGTCGTGTCGCCGGTCTCGCCGGCGATTTTCACTCCGGTGTCGCCGGTCTGCTGCAGGTACTCGGCGATGGCGAGGGAGTCGTTGACGGTGGCGTCGACGCGGCCGTCCTTGACGAGCGTGACCGCCTGGACGAATCCCTCGACGGCTTCGACGTTCGCGCCCGCGTCCGCCGCGACCTCCGCCCAGTTGCTCGTCGAGGACTGGGCAGTGGTCTTGCCCGCCAGGTCGGCGAGAGAGGTGATGGTGGAGTCGTCTGCGGCGGTGAGGATCTGGCCTTCCGACACCGTGTAGGGCGTGGACAGGTCGTAGGCCGACTGGCGCGCCGGGGTGATCGAGACCTGGTTGGCGATGAGGTCGAAGCGTTGGGACTGCAGACCGGCGAAGATCGAGTCGAACGGGGTCTGCACGAAGTCGACGCGTACGCCCAACTCGGCCCCGACGGCGTTGATGACGTCGATGTCGTATCCGGTGAGTTGTCCGTCGCCGCCCTGATAGGTGAACGGGCTGTAGGTGCCCTCGGTGCCGACGACCAGTACGCCCTCGTCCTTCACCCGGTCCGGCAATGACTGGGAGGACGAGCTGCAGCCGGACAATCCCAGGATGCCGATGAGGATCGCGACCAGAGCAAGAATCGATCTGCGCACCATCTGCGCCCGCTTTCGCCGTATGTACGAGTGGAGCAGAACCTACCCGTCCATCTCCAGTTCCGCTGACACCACCACGGTGTTGTTCATCGGCAGTGCAGCCACCCCGAGTGCGGTGCGGGCATGGGCACCGATCTCCGGACCGAAGATGGCGAGCACCAGATCCGAGAAGCCGTTGACGACGGTGGTGGTCTGGGTGAATCCGTGGTCGGCGTTGACCGATCCGGTCACGGTCAGCCATGCGCTGATTCGATCGAGGTCACCGATCGCACGGGCGAGGCTGCCAGCACGGCGAGAGCCGCGTCGCGCGA
>NZ_BAOX01000171.1:0-10472 GCF_000813105.1 Rhodococcus sp. BS-15
CAGCAGCTGCGTCGTGGTCCGCGCCGTCATCGGGCAGCCAGGTGATCGAGTCTCCGACGGTCTGGCGCAGCACGGTCGTGCTGTCGGGGTCGGTGTACATCTGCTCGCCACCTGCGGTGATCGATCCGCCGACGGGAAGCGGTCGTGCCAGATCCATCTCCAGAGTTCCCGAGCCGGTGAAGGTGTACGTCGCGATGTTCAGTGTGCCGGCACCGTCGGGCAGGTTCCATGTGGTCGATTCGGGCGTCTGGGTGATCGCGACGTCCAGGGTCGCTCGGTCACCGTCGAGCGCTCGCAGCGTGACCGTGGTGCGCTGGTTCAACGTGATGCCGCTCAGTACCTGCTGATCGACGGTCCATACCGCACCCACTCCCACCTCTGCGTCGGGGAAGTCGACGGAGCGGTACACCGCGGCGTTCAACGAGCGTTCGATCGCCGCGCGGGCGGTATCGAGCGCGGCGTCGGCGGGGGGTGATGTGCAGTGCTGTGATCGCTCCCGAGTCGGTGGTCGCCAGCCGCGCCGACGAGCCCTCGGAGGCGGAGAGTGCGTCGGTCAGTCCTTCGTCGGGTGACGTCGCGGCTCCGATGGTCAGCTCGACGGAGCGTGTCGCGCCGGTCGCGGCGTCGTCGTCCGGCACGGTGTCGGACGTCGACGCGGACAGGGGCACGGTCAGTTCGGGACTGGAGAAGTCCTGCGGAGCCCCACTGTCGATCTGCTGCGAGACGGTGGAGGTGGTGGTGAGGTCGACGTTCTGCTCCTCCGAGTCGGAGGTGTCGAAAGCCAGTACGCGCCGTGGCTCGGCACCGGGGTCGACGACCGTGGTGGTCGTCGGCGTCACGGCGATGGTCACCTCGTTGGAGGACGCGGCCTGCTCGGGAGCGGGCTCGGTGTCGGTGTCGGTGCTCGAACATCCCGCGACGAGAGCCACTGCACAGCAGGCAGCGAGCAAACCGGAGCGGACGGTGCCGGAGCGGACGGTGCGATTACGATCGGTCGACTTCACGGGCACCAGGCTACTGACACCGCCCGCGGTGATCGGCGGTGCGCGGCACGGATGAGGACCCGCCGCCGTCCATACGCCATGATGGACAGGTGAGTGAAGACCGCGCCGACGATCCGCCAGCCGAGACGAGTAGTGTTCCGGCACCGAACGAGACCGCGGACTCGCAGGTGACCGAGACCGACAGCGCCGGGAATCGACTTCCGAAGCCGCTCAAGACGCGGTTGCTGATCGCGATCGCGGCCGTGATTCTTCTGTTCGATCTCGTGACCAAGATCGTGGTCGTGCACTACGTCAAGCCCGGCAACCCGATCGCGATCGTCGGAGACGTCGTGACGTTGCGGCTGGTACGCAACCCCGGTGCGGCGTTCTCGATGGCCACCGGCATGACCTGGTTGCTCACGGTCGTGGCCGTTGCGGTCGTCATCGGAGTGATCAAGATCGGTCGGACGCTGCGATCGCCGTGGTGGGCACTGGGATTGGGTCTGGTTCTCGGCGGGGCACTCGGCAACCTGATCGACCGCTTCTTCCGTGCACCGGGTCCGTTCCAGGGACACGTCGTCGACTTCGTGTCGGTTGGCTGGTGGCCGGTGTTCAACGTTGCCGACTCGTCCATCGTCTGTGGTGCGATCCTGCTCGTCGTCCTGAGCCTGTTCGGGTTCGAGCCGAACGGCGAACGGGTCACCAAATCGAGTTCCGACGCCGCAGGCGAGGCCGACAAGTGAGGGAATCGCGCTCGATGCCGGTGCCCGACGGCCTGGACGGAATGAGGGTGGACGCCGGTCTCGCTCGGCTGCTCGGGCTCTCGCGTACCGTGGCCGCGACCCTGGCCGAGGAGGGCTCGGTTCTGGTCGATCACGGTGCCGTCGGCAAGTCCGATCGGCTGGCCGCTGGTTCGTGGCTCGAAGTGACGCTGCCCGAGCCCGCCCGTGAGTTGACGATCGAGGCGGAGCCCGTCGAGGGGATGGAAATTCTCTACGCCGACGACGACATCGTGGCCGTGGACAAGCCCGTCGGGGTCGCCGCGCATGCCAGTGTCGGCTGGACCGGCCCCACCGTCATCGGCGGTCTCGCGGCCGCCGGTTTCCGGATTTCGACCTCCGGTGCGCACGAGCGGCAGGGCATCGTCCATCGCCTCGACGTCGGCACGTCGGGGGTCATGGTGGTCGCTACGTCCGAGCGGGCGTACACCGTGCTCAAGCGGGCGTTCAAGGCGCGGACCATCGACAAGCGTTACCACGCACTGGTGCAGGGCCATCCGGATCCGAGCAGTGGAACGATCGACGCCCCGATCGGTCGACACGGCAGCAACGACTGGAAGTTCGCCGTCCGTGCCGACGGCAAGCCCAGCGTCACCCATTACGACACGGTCGAGGCGTTCCAGGCGGCGAGCCTGCTGGACGTGCACTTGGAAACCGGTCGCACACACCAGATTCGGGTGCACTTCTCGGCTCTGCGGCATCCGTGCTGCGGCGATCTGACCTACGGAGCCGATCCGCGGCTGGCCGAACGGTTGGGCCTGGAAAGACAGTGGCTGCACGCACGCTCGCTCGGCTTCGCGCATCCCTCCGACGGCCGCTGGGTCGAGATCGAGAGCAAGTATCCGGCCGACCTCGAGCATGCACTCGAGGTGCTTCGGAAGGCGTGATGTGCACCAGGGGAGTCTCCGGTGTGCTCGGCGGCGTCGTTGTCGCTGCACTCGTGATCGGGGCTCTCGCCGTGATCGGGCACCTCAATCCGGTACGACAATTGGGCGTGAGCACCGACCGGCTCGGCCCGGACAGCGGCGAGCAGGTGACCGATTACCTGGCCCGCGCCGAGGCGAGCCTGCGTAGCGACGACGCCGAACCTCGATGGGGCTCGGTGTCGTTCGATCGCGAGCTCACCGCCGAACAGGCCTATGCCGTCGCCGACGGGGTCCGGATCTCGCAGGTGCTGCTGCGTGTTCCGCTCGATCGCGTGCAGACTCCGATACTCACTGTGGGTGTACCGGGCAGTGAACGGTCGGTGCTGAATTCGACCGCGCGTGCAGCGAGCCTGGCGGACGAATCGTTCGAGGCGGGGGACCGGCAGGCCCGGATAGCTGCGGTGTCGCAGCGACGTCTGCTCGACGGGTGTGCGTGTGTGGTGACCGTGGTGGTGCGCGGTACCCCTGCCGAGTTGACCGAGCTGGCCGGCCGTGCCGATGTGCGAGCGGTGCAGGCGCTTCCGCCGGATGCAGTGTCCGGCAAGTTCGCGGTCGAGCCGCTCCTGCCGGAGTACGTCGACGTCGTCGGGCCGCTTCCGGACGACGGTCCCGTGCCGACCGAATGAGGCGATTTCTCGTCGCATCCGTCACACCTGTCACGTCCTCCCAGGACACACCGGCAGCGTGGAAAATCTGTCGGTTCGACCGCTTACAGTGAGTACGTTCGCGGCTCGTATTTTCGCCAACGCACGACCTTCAGGAGAGAACCTTCGTGGCCGATTCGTTCGTTCATCTGCACAACCACACCGAATATTCGATGCTCGACGGTGCCGCCAAGATCGGGGCGATGTTCGCCGAGGCAGCACGGTTGGAGATGACGGCAGTCGGCATGACCGACCACGGCAACATGTACGGGGCCAGCGAGTTCTACAACGAGGCCAAGAAGGCCGGAATCAAGCCGATCATCGGCATCGAGGCCTACATCGCCCCCGAGTCCCGGTTCAACAAGAAGCGCGTGCTGTGGGGTGACCGCAGCCAGAAGTCCGACGACGTCTCCGGTAGCGGTGCGTACACGCACATGACGATGGTCGCCGAGAACCCCACCGGAGTCCGGAACCTGTTCAAGCTGTCCTCGCTCGCCTCCATCGAGGGGCAGCTGGGCAAGTGGGCCCGGATGGACGAGGAGATCATCGCCTCCCACGCCGAGGGCATCATCGCCACCACCGGCTGCCCGTCGGGGGAGGTGCAGACTCGACTGCGACTCGGCCAGGATCGCGAGGCATTGGAGGCAGCCGCCAAGTGGCGCGAGATCTGGGGCCCGGAGAACTTCTTTCTCGAACTGATGGATCACGGCCTGTCCATCGAGCGACGCGTCCGCGAAGGGCTGCTCGACATCGGCAAGAAGCTCTCGATTCCGCCGCTGGCCACCAACGACTGCCACTACGTCACCAAGGACGCCGCCGAGAACCACGAGGCGCTGCTGTGCATCCAGACCGGTAAGACGCTCAGCGATCCCACTCGCTTCAAGTTCGACGGTGACGGCTACTACCTCAAGTCCGCCGCCGAGATGCGCGAGCTCTGGGACGATTCGGTGCCCGGTGCCTGCGACAGCACCCTGCTCATCGCCGAGCGAGTGCAGCCCTACGACGAGGTGTGGGCGCACCGCGACCGGATGCCGATCTTCCCCGTGCCCGAGGGCCACACGCAGGGCACCTGGTTGCGCCACGAGGTCATGACCGGGCTCGAGCGTCGATTCCCCGACGGGCCGGCCGAGGACTACCTCGCGCGCGCGGAGTACGAGATCAAGGTCATTCTCGAGATGGGCTTCCCCGCCTACTTCCTCGTGGTCGGCGACCTGATCAACCACGCCAAGGCCGTCGGCATTCGCGTCGGGCCAGGCCGAGGGTCCGCTGCCGGATCCTTGGTCGCGTACGCCATGGGCATCACCAACATCGACCCACTGCCGCACGGTCTGCTGTTCGAGCGATTCCTCAACCCCGAGCGGGTGTCGATGCCCGATATCGATATCGACTTCGACGATCGCCGCCGCGGCGAGATGGTCCGCTACGCCACCGAGAAGTGGGGCAGCGATCGAGTGGCCCAGGTGATCACGTTCGGCACCATCAAGACCAAGGCCGCCATCAAGGACTCCGCACGAGTGCAGTTCGGCCAGCCCGGCTTCGGAATCGCCGATCAGATCACCAAGCACTTCCGCCGCCCATCATGGCCAAGGACATCTCCGTGGCGGGCATCACCGACCCCGCGCACGAGCGCTACAAGGAAGCCGTCGAGGTTCGAGCGCTGATCGACTCCAACCCCGACGTCGCGACCATCTACAAGACGGCCAAGGGCCTCGAGGGCCTGATCCGCAACGCAGGCGTGCACGCCTGCGCGGTCATCATGTCCTCCGAGCCGCTCACCGACGCCATTCCGGTGTGGAAGCGTGCGCAGGACGGCGCGATCATCACCGGCTGGGACTACCCGTCGTGCGAGGCCATCGGCCTGCTCAAGATGGACTTCCTGGGTCTGCGAAACCTCACCGTCATCGGCGACGCCATCGACAACATCAAGGCCAACCGCGGCATCGACATCGACCTCGACGCACTCCCGCTCGACGACCCGGCGACCTTCGACTTGCTTTCTCGCGGAGACACTCTCGGCGTCTTCCAGCTCGACGGCAGCGCCATGCGCGATCTGCTCCGCCGTATGCAGCCCACCGGCTTCGAGGACATCGTCGCCGTCCTGGCCCTGTACCGGCCGGGTCCGATGGGCATGAACTCGCACAACGATTACGCCGACCGCAAGAACGGTAGGCAAGAGGTCAAGCCGATTCACCCGGAGCTCGAAGAGCCGCTCAAGGTGATTCTCGGCGAGACGTACGGCCTGGTGGTTTACCAGGAGCAGATCATGCAGCTGGCGCAGAAGGTGGCCGGCTACACCCTCGGCCAGGCCGACCTGCTGCGTCGCGCCATGGGCAAGAAGAAGCTCTCCGAGCTGGAGAAGGCATACGCCGGGTTCCGACAGGGCATGTTGGACAACGACTTCTCCGAGGCGGCCATCAAGGCGCTGTGGGACACCGTGCTGCCCTTCGCCGGCTACGCGTTCAACAAGTCTCACTCCGCGGGCTACGGCCTGGTGTCGTACTGGACGGCATACCTCAAGGCCAACTACCCGGCCGAGTACATGGCCGGACTGCTCACCAGCGTCGGTGACGACAAGGACAAGGCCGCGATCTACCTCGCCGACTGTCGCAAGCTCGGCATCACGGTGCTGCCACCGGACGTCAACGAATCCGAACTCAACTTCGCGTCGGTGGGCAAAGACATCCGGTTCGGTCTCGGCGCCGTCCGCAACGTCGGTACCAATGTGGTCGCGTCGATCATCAGGGCGCGATCGGAGAAGTCCAAGTACACCGACTTCTCCGACTACCTCGGCAAGATCGATGCGATCGCGTGTAGCAAGAAGGTCACCGAATCCCTCATCAAGGCAGGTGCTTTCGACTCACTCGATCATCCCCGCAAGGTTGATGCTCATTCACGCCGACGCGATCGACGCGGTGATGGGCACCAAGAAGGCCGAGGCGATCGGTCAGTTCGACCTGTTCGGCGGCGAGGATGCCGACGAGTCCATCTCCGCCGTGTTCAACGTCCGGGTGCCGGACGAGGAGTGGGAATCCAAGCATCGGCTCGCCCTCGAACGCGAGATGCTCGGCCTCTACGTGTCGGGCCACCCGCTCCTGGGCATCGAGCACATGCTGGCCGCGAAGTCCGACTGCAACATCCCCACCATCCTCGAGGGTGACATCAAGGACGGCACACAGGTCACCGTCGGCGGCATTTTGGCTTCGGTGAATCGTAGGATCAACAAGAACGGCCTGACGTGGGCTTCGGCTCAGCTCGAGGATCTGGCCGGTGGCATCGAGGTGCTGTTCTTCCCGCAGGCGTACTCGGTGTTCGGTGCCGATGTCACCGAGGACTCGGTGGTGCTCGTCAAGGGCCGTGTGTCGGTGCGCGACGATCGAATCTCGTTGATCGCCAACGATCTTGCGGTACCCGATCTGTCCGCGATCGGCATCGACAAGCCACTTGCGGTGAGTCTGCCGACTCGGTTGTGCACGGCGGACAAGGTCGGTGCCCTCAAGCGGGTGCTGTCGAGCCACCCGGGAACCTCGGATGTGCACCTGCGGTTGGTCAGTGGCGACAAGATCACCACGATGAAGCTGGACGACAGTCTGCGCGTCACGCCGACGTCGGCGTTGATGGGAGACCTGAAAGCGCTACTCGGGCCGGGCTGCCTGACGGGCTGACGTCGGCCCGGTCGAACCCAGCTCGATCAGGCGCAGCGTCCACCAGGTGACGACGGCGATCGCTGCGCCGGCCAGTACTGCTGCCTGCAGGGAGCCGGCAACGACGAGGGTCGCGGCGAATACGAGAAATCCGAGTGCGAGGGCTTCGAGCTTGTAGACGGGCCAGGCGATGCCGGCCACGTCCGCGGTGCGCAGGGCAGGAGCGGGTCGACGGCTCACCTGGGTGCTCGTGTAGGTCATCGCGTTCTCCTCTGGTGCCACCGGCAGGTTCGGGTGTCCGCTGCGGGAAGTTCAGACTATACCCAGCAAAAGATTCGGTCCACCGAACTTGGGGTCCGGGCCTGGCTATGTTGCCGATCTCGTGGCGTCTCGAAGCCTGGAGGTGTTGACTGAAAGTCATGCCATTGACAGGAGAATACGAACCGAGTTCATCCGACTGGGCCCGCAAGCAGGCCGAGCTGTACGAGAACTCCGGCGGGACCGAAGGCACGATGATGAACGGTATGCCGGTGGTGCTGCTGACCACGAAGGGAAACAAGAGTGGAAAGCTGCGCAAGTCACCGTTGATGAAGGTCGAACACGACGGTGAATACGCCATCGTCGCCTCTCTCGGCGGCGCACCGAAGCACCCGGTCTGGTACCACAACGTCAAGGCCGAGCCGCTCGTCGAGCTGCAGGACGGTCCGGACAAGCACGACTACATCGCACGCGAGGTGACCGGCGACGAGAAGGCCGTGTGGTGGGAACGCTCGGTTGCCGCGTACCCCGACTACGCGGAGTATCAGAAGAAGACCGATCGCGAGATCCCGGTCTTCGTCCTTTCGCGCGCCTGAAAGCGGTATCGAGCGTGTCTGCCCACCGAATATTCAGATGCCCACCTGTCCAGGTAGGCATCTGAGTATTCGGTGGGCCAAAGCCGAAGATCAGCACCGGTCGCCGTTCACCCGGTCCCGGATGGGCAACCGTTCCACGCTGGTGGCAGCATGTCCTGGTGTCTTCATCCCCTGAACTCGCCTCCCAGCACTCATCGTCGGTAGCCGTCACCGCTGCCGACATCGATGCCGCTGCGGTGCGAATTTCTTCGGTGGTGGCCGCGACACCCCTGCAGCTGTGCGAGCGGTTGTCTGCGGAGACGGGCGCGACGGTCTACCTCAAGCGCGAGGACCTGCAGATCGTGCGGTCGTACAAGATTCGCGGCGCGTACAACCTGATGGATCAGCTGACCGATGCCGAGCGGTCCGTGGGCGTGGTGACGGCGAGCGCCGGAAACCACGCGCAGGGCGTCGCCTTCGCTTGCCGCACGATGCAGGTCCGCGGTCGCATCTACGTCCCGGCCAACACCCCCAAGCAGAAGCGTGACCGCATCCGGGTGCACGGTGGCGAGTTCGTCGATCTCATCGTCATCGGCGATACGTTCGACGCGGCAGCTGCCGCGGCTGCCGAGGATGTCGCTCGTACCGGTGCCACGATGGTGCCGCCGTTCGACGATCCCCGTACCGTCGCCGGCCAGGGCACCATCGCCGCCGAGATAGTCGACCAACTCGGTAGCGCGCCGGACGTCGTCGTCATGCCCGTCGGCGGCGGCGGATGCATCGCAGGCATCTCGAGTTACCTGCGCGAGCGCGCACCGCAGACCTCGCTGGTGGGCGTCGAGCCGTCCGGAGCCGCGTCGATGACCGCCGCACTGATCGCCGGTGGTCCGGTCACTCTCGCCGACATCGATCCGTTCGTCGACGGCGCTGCCGTCCGCCGCATCGGGGACGTGCCGTACTCCGCGCTGCGGTCGCTTGGGGCGAGTGTGGTTTCGCACGCCTCCTTGCCACTGCTCACTGCGCCGGTGTTCGACAGTGCGGGCCCCGGTGCGTTTCTGATCACGCAGATCGACGAGGGCGCGATCTGCACTGCGATGCTGGCGCTGTATCAGAACGAGGGTGTCATCGCCGAGCCTGCGGGCGCACTCGCCGTGGCTGCGCTCGAACACCTCGACATCGCCCCCGGCAGCACCGTCGTGTGCCTGGTCTCCGGTGGCAACAACGATGTCTCTCGCTACGGCGAAATCCTCGAGCGCTCGCTGGTTCACCTGGGGCTCAAGCACTACTTCCTGGTGGATTTCCCGCAGGAACCCGGCGCGCTTCGTCGGTTCCTCGACGAGGTGCTCGGCCCCGAGGACGACATCACGCTGTTCGAGTACGTCAAGCGCAACAACCGCGAGACCGGTGTTGCGCTGGTCGGCATCGAACTCGGGTCGGCGGGAGGGCTCAGTCCGCTTCTCGAACGCATGCGTGATTCGCACCTTCAGGTCGAGCAGCTCGAGCCAGGCTCTCCGGTGTACCGCTACCTGACGTGAGCTACCGACCGAGCAGGCGATCGACCACGCGTCGATGCAGGTCGGGGTCCACCCCCGGGAGATCGAGAAGGGCTCCGAGGTAGATGCCGTCACCGACGAGTCGGATGATCTCGGCCTGAACCGGATCGTCGATTTCGGTGCGCAGACCCTCGTCCCACAACCGCATCATCTCGGTGACGGCGTCCTGGACCTCGCCGGAATTGCCGTCGACGCTGCGCAACGCGGCCAGGGTCGATCGATACAGAGCGATCTCCTTCTCGGAGATGGAGTCGGGCGGTTGCAGATACCACTTGGCCACCGAGGTGCCGCCTGCTGCGGCGTCGGCGCGCTGCTGATCGGCCTGGGCACCGAGTCGTCGCACCATGGCGGCAATCAGCACGTCCTTGGTCTTGAAGTGGTAAAGCAGTCCGCCCTTGGAGACGCCTGCGGCGGCGGCGACGCTGTCGAGGGTCACTTTGGTCATGCCGTGTTCGATCAGCATCGACTCGAGTGCGTCGAGTATTCGGTCGCGGGTGTCCGATGACATGAAACTCACTTTACCGGCTGGACGGTTCGCGGTACTCTCGATCACTGTACCGGCTGGACGGTCGGTACTCGTAGTCGCTTCGGACCGTCTGGCACGGTCATCGAGCGCAGAACGTAGGAGATCGTCGTGAGTGACGTGAGCACCGGTTCGGTGCACGAGGTCGACGGAGCGTCCGAGCATCGGGCCGGCCCCCGAGATTGGCTCGGGTTGGTGGTGCTGGCTTTCGCGGTGCTGCTCATCGCTGTTGACGGCACGGTCCTCGATCTGGCTCTGCCCTTCGTCAGCGCGGATCTGGCACCGACCAGCAATCAGCTGCTGTGGATCATCGACGTCTACTCGTTCGTCCTGGCCGGCCTGCTCATCACCATGGGCACGCTCGGCGATCGGATCGGTCGGCGTCGACTGCTGTTGATCGGAGCAGCGGGTTTCGGTATCGCCTCGCTCGTCGCCGCTGTCTCGGCCAGCGCCGAGATGCTCATCGCTGCCCGGGTGCTGCAGGGCATCTCCGGCGCAACGCTGATGCCCGCGACACTGGGCTTGATCAGGACCATCTTCCTGAACACGCGTCAGCGCGTCGCCGCGATCGGAGTGTGGGGTGCGATGGA
>NZ_BAOX01000170.1:0-10487 GCF_000813105.1 Rhodococcus sp. BS-15
ACCCCACCGCAGGGCGGCTACCCGCCTCCCGGCTGGCTCACCCACCCCCGCCCGGGAACTATCCGCCGCAGGCAATTACCCACCGCAGGGTGGCGCACCCGGCGGTGGGTAATTGCCCTGCGGCGGATAGTTCCCGGGCGGGGGTGGGTAGCCACCGGGAGGCGGGTAGCCGCCCTGCGGTGGGTAGTTGCCCTGGGGTGGGTAGTTTCCGGGCGGAGGTGGGTATCCACCGGGAGACGGGTAGCCACCTCCTAGAGGCGGCGGGGTGTTTCCCGTGTTCGACGGGGGAGTGTTCGGCGTTTCGGGGCGGTCGGGATCGGATCCCTCGCCGGGACGCGGTTCGTCGTTCGAATTGTCGCTCACGTCGTTCTCCTGGTCTGTGGTCGGGACGAGTGGGGTACTTCAGGGCACCGAAGGCCCTGGAACACCGGAACGCAGACGAGCGGGCCTCCGCCGAACTACGGAGGTCCGCTCGTGCGTGGACGGGTTGTTACGAGACGCTGACGACCTGGGTTCCGCCGGCGAGCTCGTCGTGCTTGCCCTGCTTGGTGGGGCTCGAGTTGATCGTCACCGCGATGACGATGTACGCCACGATCACCAGGACGGTGCCGAGTAGCGGCACTACGTTCAGCAGCATGAAGGCGTTGCGCTTGGCCGCTTCGGCCTGAGTGGGCAGTCCGCCCGCTGCGCCGAGGGTGCGCAGGCCGAGGAGCTGCTTGCCGAGAGTCTGGCCGCGGGAGGACTCGAGCAGCGTGAAGTACGCGAAGCCGAGGAGGGCGGACGCGAGACTCAACAGCAAGGTTCCGAAGAACCCGCTCGGGAGAATCACGTACAGGACGAACTGGACGAGAGCGAGAATGAGCCCGTCCAGGAAGCGGGCCGCGAACCGTGATCCGAGGCTGCCGGGCTGCGCGCCGCCGGGCAGCTGCGAACCCATTCCGAATGCCGCGTTGCCGCCGACCGGCGGCGGTGGGTAGTTGCCCGGGGGTGGGTAACTACCGGGCGGCGGGTAACCGGACGCTGGATTCGTGGGGTACTGGGGTTGGTTCGGATCGGAGCCGTACTGCGGTCCGTTGGGTGAATTGTCGCTCACGAGATTCCCTTTGGTTGCAAAGTGTGGCGTGCGTCGAACGAATACTCGATTCTCGCTGAGCGAACCGCACCACGAAGAGGGTGTCAAGCACTACACGCCTGCCCGGTCGGCACATTTCGGACACGATTCCTCGCCGAGCGCACCGAGCCCGGTCCTACTAGGGTTGGGTGTTCTACATACCGGGACTATCACGAGGGGCTCGCCGTGGGCATCAAGGTTGCACTCGAACACCGCACCAGCTACAAATTCGACCGCACCGTCAAGATCTTTCCGCACGAGATTCGGCTGCGACCGGCACCGCACTCGCGTACCCCCATCGAGGCGTACTCGCTGAAGATCGAACCGGCCGAGCATTTCGTCAACTGGCAGCAGGACGTGTTCGGAAACTTCCTTGCTCGGGTGGTCTTCCCCGAGCGAACCGACCACCTGTCGATCACCGTCGGCCTCGTCGCGGACATGGCGTCGATCAACCCCCTCGACTTCTTCGTGGAGGAATGGGCCGAGCACTTCGGCTTCGCGTACGAAGAGCACGACCTTCCCGACCTCGAGCCGTACCTGCGCCCGGTGGACGAGGACAAAGCCGGATCCGGACCGGGCCCGGTGGTCTCGGCCTGGGTGGAGAAGCTGCAGGCAGCCGTCGTCGAACGCGGAGAGTCGTTGCGCACCATCGATTTCCTCGTGATGGCAAACCAAGCCGTCATGGGGGACGTCGGGTATTCCGTGCGCATGGAACCCGGAGTGCAGACCCCTGATCTGACCCTGACGTCCGCCGTCGGGTCGTGCCGCGACTCGGCGTGGTTGCTGGTGTCGGTACTGCGTCAGATGGGTCTGGCAGCGCGCTTCGTCTCGGGTTACCTGGTCCAGTTGTCCTCCGACGTCAAGTCGCTGGACGGCCCGTCCGGGCCGGTGGAGGACTTCACCGATCTCCACGCCTGGACCGAGGTCTATCTCCCCGGTGCCGGCTGGGTCGGGATGGATCCGACCTCGGGCCTGTTCGCCGGCGAAGGCCACATTCCACTGTCGGCGACGCCGCACCCCTCGACTGCCGCCGCCATCTCCGGTGCGACGAGCAAGTGCAAGGCCGAACTCGACTTCTCGAACACCGTCGTCCGCGTCCACGAGGACCCGCGAACGACGTTGCCCTACACCGCCGAACAGTGGGAGTCGATCAAGGCGACAGCATGAAGATCGACAAGCGGATGCTCGATCAGGACATTCGGTTGACCGTCGGCGGCGAGCCCACATTCGTCGCGATCGAGAATCAGGAAGCGCCCGAGTGGAACACCACGGCCGACGGCCCACACAAGCGCAAGCTGGCAAGTGTTCTCGCCGAACGGCTTCGCACCATCTACGCACCCGACGGTCTGGTACAGCGCAGCCAGGGCAAGTGGTACCCGGGCGAGCCGCTACCGCGGTGGCAGGTGGGATTGTTCTGGCGCACCGACGGTCAAGCCCTGTGGCACGACTCCGACCTGATCGCCGATCCCTGGTTGGCGGAGGACCTGCGCCCGGAACCGGTCGACAACTCGGCGTCGCAGGAACTGATCGACGAGTTGGTCAAGGCGCTCGGACTGCCTGCCTCACAAGCGCGTCCCGCCTACGAGGACCCGTTGGTGAAGCTGTTGGACCTGGTTCGCCAGCCCTACGGTGACCCGCCCGCCGACGACGAGGACCTCGAACCGGGAGCCGATTCCGCGGACGCCAGAAAACAACTGCTCGAACGCTCGATGCCAGCACCGACGAGCCTGCCGCATTCGTGCTGCCCATCTCGCGCACCGCGGACGGGTCCGGCTGGGAGAGCTCGGACTGGAAGTTGCGCCGTGGCCGAATAGTGTTGCTGGAAGGCGATTCTCCCGCGGGTCTGCGTTTGCCGCTCCGGGCGATCTCCTGGGACGGCGGACCGGTCGAGAATCCGGCCGACCCCACCGCTCCCAAGCCGGATCTGCCTACACCGCAGCTGACGCAGCAACCGCCGCGTGCGGTGAACCCGGCCGAGTCGCGGTACGCGCAGCTGGTCAACGAGACGTCCGGGGTGGGCGGAACCGCCGTCACCGCGCTGGTCGCCGAGGTCCGTGACGGCGTCCTGCACGTGTTCATGCCGCCGATGGATCGGTTGGACGATTTCGTCGACCTCGTCTCACGCGTCGAGAAGGCGGCCTCGACCATCGACACCCCCGTCGTGATCGAGGGATACGGCCCGCCGTCGGATCCGCGTATTCAAACCCTCACCGTCACACCGGATCCCGGTGTGATCGAAGTCAACGTGCAACCGACCTCCTCGTGGGCCGAACAGAACGACCTGATGGAGCGTCTCTACCTCGAGGCTCGCCAGTCCCGGTTGAGCACCGAAGGATTCGACAACGACGGCACCACCCGCGGAACCGGCGGCGGCAACCACATCACTCTCGGCGGCGTGACGCCCGTCGATTCACCCGTTCTGCGTCGACCGGACCTGCTGGTGTCGCTGCTCACTCACTGGCAGCGCCACCCGTCGCTGTCGTACCTGTTCTCGGGCCGCTTCATCGGCACCACGTCGCAGGCACCTCGCGCCGACGAGGGCCGGGAGGAATCGCTCTACGAGCTCGAGGTCGCATTCAGTGAGATCGAGCGACTGACCGGGGCCGACCGATCGGCGTCGCCCTGGATCGTCGACCGAGCGCTGCGGCACCTGCTCACCGACATCACCGGCAACACGCACCGCGCCGAGTTCTGCATCGACAAGCTCTACAGTCCCGACTCCACTCGCGGCCGACTGGGACTGCTCGAACTGCGCGGGTTCGAGATGCCGCCGCACCATCAGATGGCGATGGTGCAGTCACTGCTCGTGCGATCGATGGTCTCGCGGTTCTGGGACACCCCGCTGAAAGCACCTCTCATCCGGCACGGTGCCAACCTGCACGGTCGGTACATGTTGCCGCACTTCGTCATCAACGATATCGGTCGTGTCGTCGAGGACCTCCGTGAGCACGGCATCGATTTCGACACCAGTTGGCTCGATCCGTTCACCGAGTTCAGGTTCCCCCGAATCGGTACCACCGTGGTCGGTGACGCCGAGATCGAATTGCGGGGTGCAATCGAGCCCTGGAACACCCTCGGCGAAGAATCGACGTCCTCGGGCACCGCGCGGTACGTGGACTCCTCGGTGGAGCGAATCCAGGTTCAGGTCGCCGGAGCCGACGCGGGCCGATACATGGTGACGTGCAACGGGGTGCCGGTGCCGATGTTGCGCACCGAGCGTCAGGACGTTCAGGTCGCCG
This sequence comes from Rhodococcus sp. BS-15, assembly GCF_000813105.1. NCBI lineage: Bacteria > Bacillati > Actinomycetota > Actinomycetes > Mycobacteriales > Nocardiaceae > Rhodococcus > Rhodococcus sp. BS-15. The sequence continues at coordinate 4,351 of NZ_BAOX01000170.1, forward strand.
GTGTGCGCTACCGCGCCTGGCAGCCGCCGAGTGCTCTGCACCCGACGATCGAGGTACAGAGTCCACTTCGTTTCGACCTGGTGGAAATGCAGACAGGACGCGCGGTCGGCGGGTGCTCGTACCACGTCGTGCATCCGGGAGGGCGTTCGTACGAGGGGCCTCCCGTCAACTCGGTGGAAGCCGAAGCACGCCGCAACGGCCGCTTCGAGGAGGGCGGGTTCACCTCGGGGAAGGTGGACGTAGCAAGATTGCTCGAGATGCACGCGCGCCAAGCGATCGATGTGTCCGCGCCCGGCATGCTCGACCTGCGCCGGACCGGAGTCATCACGTCCTGACGCGCGACTGCACAGGAGAACGAGTCGACCGGTAGCGATCTCGGTCCGACGCGTATCGGGCGGTTCCGCAGGTAGCGGATCCGCTCGGCGGCGGAGTGTGATCGACCGACGGAAGGAACAACGGCTCGATGGTGCCCGTGGATACCACCCTGAGTGGAGCCGGCAGGAACGAAGATGTTTCGAGTGGAGCCGGGTCGTCGTGGCTCGCGTATCGCGGTCGACGCGAGGCCGTGACCGGTCGCGTCGATCGGTTCGACGAGATGCTCGATGCCGACGACGCCGTCCGTCCGCATTGGGCGGAGTTGGTCGACGGGATGCGTGAGGCCGGCCCGGGTGCCATGCAGACGTTGCAGTCGCGGGTGAGCCGTCTGGTCGACGACCATGGCATCACGTACAACCCGATTCCGTCGGGTGGCAGCGAAGCGCTACCCAGTGCTGTTCGGTGGGGGCTGGACAGTGTTCCGTTGGTTGTCGCGGCCGACGAGTGGGATCGTCTGGAAGCCGGTTTGGTTCAGCGGTCGATGCTGCTCGATGCGGTGCTCACCGACATCTACGGTGCCCAGGAAACCGTTCGTCGGGGTTTGATTCCGCCGGAGCTGGTCTTCGGTAACCCGGGTTATCTGCGGACGGCGCACGCGATCACCATTCCGGGGCCGCATCAGTTGTTCATGCATGCCGCCGATGTCGCCAGAGGTTCCGACGGCGAGTTCCGAGTCATCGCCGACCGCACGCAGGCGCCGTCGGGAGTGGGGTACGCGCTCGCCGATCGGCGAGTGATGTCGCGCGCGATGCCCGAGTTGTTCCAGGCGAGCAATCCCAGGCCGCTCTCGACGTTCGCTCGCGCGGTGCGGCTGGCGCTTCGTGATGCGGCACCCGCATCGGCCGAGAATCCGGTCGTGGTGGTGCTCAGTCCTGGTTCGCACTCCGAGACTGCATTCGATCAGGCTTATCTCGCAACGGTTCTCGGTTTTCCTCTCGTGGAGAATGCCGATCTCGTGGTCCGTGACGGCTGTCTGTGGATGCGGTCGCTCGGCAAGCTGCGGCGGGTGGATGTGGTGCTGCGCCGAGTCGACGCCGAGTTCGCCGACCCACTCGATCTACGCCCGGATTCGCACCTGGGGGTCGTCGGTCTGGTCGAGGTGCTGCGGCGCGGGGCCGTGAGCGTGGTGAACACCCTCGGTAGCGGTGTGCTCGAGAACCCGGCTCTGCTTCCGCTACTTCCGGCGTTGAGCCGTGGCCTGCTGGACGAGGATCTGATTCTCGGTTCGGTGCAGACCTACTGGGGTGGTGACCCCAATCAGCTTTCGCACATCGGCAGCCGGATGCGTTCGCTGGTGCTGCGGTCGACCACCTCGCGTCGGACGGTGGTGGGGCACGATCTCACCGACGTCGCAGCCAGGGAGCTGTGGAATCGAATCGTTGCCGAGCCGTGGAAGTGGACCGGGCAGGAGGTCCCCGAGTTCTCGTTGGCTCCGGTCGGTTCGTCGATCGACGGCGGGTCGGGTTCGCAGTTGTCGGTGGCCCCCGCGCAGGTGGGGATGAGGTTGTTCACGGTTGCGCAGCGGGGTGGGTACACACCGATGCGCGGCGGCCTGGGGCAGGTGGTGCTCACCGCGCCGGTCACCGAGCCGCTCATCACGGTGGCGTCGAAGGACGTGTGGGTCAAGTCGGTGGAACGGGTCACCCCGGCCGACTCCGCGCCGCACACCCCGCCCGCCACGGTGGAGGAGTTGCCGCAGTACGCCGCGTCCAACGTCGATGTCGTCAGCTCCCCGCGTGTACTCGGCGACCTGTTCTGGTTCGGCCGCTACAGCGAGCGCGCCGAGGACATGACTCGATTGCTCATCGCCGCGCGCGAACGCAATCAGGACTACCGCTCGATGCCGTGGCTCGAAGGCAGCGACAGTCTGCCGATCCTTCTCGAAGCGGTCACGAAGGTCTCGCGCACCTGGCCGGGGTTTCTCGACGAGAAGAACCGCGGCGACGCGACCGTGGAAATGCGGTCGTTGATGCTCTCGACGGGACGGATGGGGTCGCTGGCGCAATCGGTGGACCGGATGCAGCAAGCGGCGCGCGCGGTGCGCGACCAGCTCTCGAACGACACCTGGGCGGTGCTGAACCGCATCGACACCGCGCTCGAGGAGTTGGCCGAGTCGCCGGTTCACAACGGCGCGCAACTGGCGTCGTCGCAGTCGAGTGTGTTGCGTGGTCTGCTCGCGCTGGCCGGCTTGGCGTCGGAGTCGATGGTGCGAGACGCGGGCTGGTACCTGATGGACGCCGGTAAACGTATCGAGCGCGGTCTGCAGCTGACTTCGCTGCTCTCGGCCACACTGAGCCACGCTCTCACTCCGTCCACCGAACAGGCGGTCATCGATTCGGTGTTGTCCGCGGCCGAGTCCTCGGTGATCTACCGCAGACGCAACAGTGGGCGCGCGCGTCCGGCAGCCGTCGCGCAGCTGTTGCTGTTCGACGAGGGCAACCCTCGAGCGTTGGTCTACCAGCTCGATCGGCTTCGGGACGACCTGGGTTCGTTGCCCGATGCCTCGGGTACGTCGCGGCCCGAGCAGCTCGTCGAGCAGATGCGGGTGCGGTTGCGTCGGGTCGACCCGGGCGATCTGGAATCGGTCGACGCGAACGGTCGACGGGTGGAGTTGCTCGAGCTGGTGGACGGCATCCACGACTCACTCGAGGAACTGTCTCGCGTCGTCCTCGCCACGCACATGTCGTTGCCCGGTGGCACGCAGCCGCTGTGGGGCAGCTCGAACGTCCGAACTGCGAACGGGGTGCGGTGATGAGTCGTCGGTACCGAATCAAGCACATCACCACCTACACGTACTCCGACCGCGTGACCTCGTCCTACGGGCGCGGATTCCTCGCGCCGCGCGACATGGACGGGCAGCACTGCGTGGAGAAGTCGGTCACGGTGGAGCCGGCACCCACCGATCAATCCTTCGGCGTTGACGTCTACGGCAACGAGGATGTGTACTTCCACGTGACGCACGACCACGAGAAGTTGGTGGTGACGGCGGATTCGCTGGTGGAGGTGTATCCGCGCCCGGCGGACGAGACCACGTCGTGGCCGGCGACGGCATCCTGGGAGTCCGCTCGGATGGCTCTGTTCGGTGCGAACGTGCCTGCAGATCCGGCTCGCGCGTCGGCTGTGGAGTTCGCTCTGGATCTGCCGACCCCGGAGATCACCGACGAGGTACGCGCCTACGCTGCACCCAGCTTCTGGCCGGGTCGTCCCCTCGCGGACGTCATCGTGGATCTGACGCATCGGATCTTCACCGATTTTCGCTACCTCTCCGGCTCGACGACGGTCTCGACCACTGTGGTCGACGTGCTGGCCGCGCGATCGGGAGTGTGTCAGGACTTCGCTCGGCTTGCCATCGCGTGCCTGCGGTCCCAGGGACTCGCGGCGCGATACGTCTCGGGTTATCTCGCAACCGAACCTCCGCCCGGCAAGGAGCGGATGATCGGGGTCGACGCGACCCACGCGTGGGCTGCGGTGTGGATGCCGAACGATCGTTGGCTCGCCTTCGATCCCACCAACGATCAGCTGGTCGACGAGCGGTACGCGACCGTGGCGTGGGGACGCGACTACGCCGACGTACCTCCACTGCGAGGGGTGATCTACACCGAAGCGGAGGAGAGCACCATCGCCGTATCGGTGGACGTTGCACCGCAGTAGCGAACCCGGCATAATTCGGTCGCTCGGAGGTAACCGACCACCTGGTCGAATCTATGGATGTGGACCGATCAACACCGCAAAACGGACAATCGTGTCTCATTCGTAGTCGTCGACACAGCACAGCAGAACGCAGCGAACGGGTAGCTTGGACATCGATGACCGCAACACTGGCAGACCCTGTATCAGAGGTAGTAGCAGCAGCTCAGCGACTCCTCACCAAACGCACCGGAGCGCCGGTGACGTTGATCGACCCGGTGAATCTGGGGGGTAGCGGCCAAGCGGTCGTGTTGCGAGTCCGAGTATCCGAGAACCCGTTTCAACTGCCCCGCACCCTGGTGATCAAGCAGGTTCGCGACCTCCCCGCCGAATCCGAGCTGCACGCCGAGCTCGCCGACATCCCCGGTTCCAGCGCCTTCCTACGTGAGGCAGCGTCGTACCAGTTCGCCAACGCTCTGGCCACGGACAGCAGGCCCGGACCCGAGCTGCACGCCTACGATCTCGATGCGCGGCTGCTGGTGCTCAGCGATCTCGGCGACGCCAGTCCCATCACCACTCTGTTGCGCAACTCGGACGAAGCCGCGGTGACCAATTCCTTGATGGCCATGGCGCAGGCGCTCGGCCGCATGCATGCCGCCACCGTCGGCCGCGAGGACGACTTCGCCGCTCTGTTGCGCCGGGTGGGGCAACCCGACTCCACCGACGGGATCTCCGCCCAGATACCCGACGCGCTCGCCGAGGTTCCCGGCCTGTTGACCGATCTCCTCGGCGTCGGAACGACCCCGGATGCGATTCTCGAGCGCGTCTCTCGCAGCGGACGACTGTTCGCGCACGGAGCTTTCCGCGCCTTCAGCCCGTCCGACCTGTGCCCCGACAACATCATCGTCAACGACGAAGGCGTACGGTTCCTCGACTACGAGTGGGGCGGATTCCGCGACGCCACCCTCGACATCACCTATGCGTTGGCGTCCTTCCCCGGTTGCCTGTGCAGCTTCGAGCTCTCGCACGACCGCGAGCAGGCGATGATCGACGCGTGGCGCTCGGAAGTGGTGGGCATCTGGCCCGCGTTGGCCGACGACACCACGCTGGCGAGCAAGATCCTCGACGCACGTTTGATCTGGGTATGGCTGAGCACCTACTGGTTCCTGCCCGACGACCACACTCGCATCGCAGCGGCGCGTGCTCACCATCTGTCGGTTCCGCGGTCGCAGGCATTGATGTCGCGGTGGGCGGCGTTGGCGGACAGTGCTGCGCGCCTCGGCGAGACCGGTATCGCCGAGTACGCGACATCGGTCGGCACCGCTCTGCGTACCAAGTGGGAGCGGTAGCCACGACGTCGTTCGCATTTTTCGCAGCGCGATCGGTAGCGTTCGACCGGTGAGCGGCGGCATCGGCAGTGACATCTCGGGGAGCGACGAGTTCGGCGACGACGGACTCTTCGACACGCCTGCGGCACCGGAGGCGACGATCGCCGAGTCCCGTCCGACGTCCACCTACATCAGGCCCGACGCACCGCTGGCGGTGCGAATGCGTCCGACGACCCTCGACGAGGTGGTCGGGCAGTCTCATCTGCTGGCTCCCGGCGCACCGCTGCGCCGTCTCGTCGAGGGTTCCGGAGCGTCCTCGGTGATGCTCTACGGTCCACCGGGAACCGGCAAGACGACGCTGGCCTCGCTGATCTCGGGGGCGACCGGACGCAAGTTCGAGGCGCTGTCGGCCCTGTCGGCCGGCGTCAAGGAAGTGCGCAACGTCATCGAACTGGCACGACGTCGACTGCTCTCGGGCGAGCAGACGGTGCTGTTCATCGACGAGGTGCACCGGTTCTCCAAGACACAGCAGGATGCACTGCTCGCTGCCGTCGAGAATCGGATCGTGTTGTTGGTGGCTGCGACCACCGAAAACCCGTCGTTCTCGGTGGTGTCTCCACTGCTGTCCCGATCGTTGGTTCTGCAGTTGCAGCCGCTGGGGTCCGAGGATATCGAGTTGTTGCTCACTCGCGCCGCCAACGATCCGCGCGGCCTAGACGGTGCGGTGACCATCGCCGAGGACGCAATGGAGCACCTGGTGCGTCTCGCGGCCGGTGACGCCCGCCGAGCGCTGACGGCCCTCGAGGC
>NZ_BAOX01000169.1:0-10526 GCF_000813105.1 Rhodococcus sp. BS-15
GTCGGGCGCGCGGGAACCGTCGAGTTGGGCCGCGGCCGCAGTGGCTCGCGCCCACACCAACTGGCTATCGCTCCCTGGCTCGCTCGCATGCAGTTGCGTCCACGACGCCTCGAGCCACTGCCGGGTGGGTTCGCCCCGTCGGTCCTCCGGGAGGTAATGCTCGAGGGCGTACGCCACGTTGGCCGTGACCGCCGACAGCAGGCCGATCTTGGGCTCGTTTGGCGCGAATTCGGTTGCGATGTCGATGTACTCGAGCGCAGACATCTCGGCATCGCGGGTGGAGTTCCACAGCGCTGACCACACCAGGCCTCGGGCGAGGGGATCGACGATGCGATCGAGGTGGTTCCGCACGGTGGTAGTCGAGCGCTCGTCGAATCGGATCTTGGCATACGTCAGGTCGTCGTCGTTGAGCAGCACCAGTGCGGCATCGGGAAAGTCGACCGGCGTTCGTGCATCGGTGATGTCGAGTTCTCGGCGGTGGGTTCTCGTCAGATTCCCCGCGTCGTCGAGATCGTAGAGCCCGACGGCGATTCGGTGAGGCCGCGGATCTGTCTGCTCGACGGCATCGCCGGTGTAGCTGAGCGTGGAGACGCCGGTGGTCTGCAGCCATGCTGCAGCCCAGGTGTCGAGGTCGCGTCCGCTCGCTGCGGACATCTCGCTCAGCAGATCCGTCAGTGTGGTGTTACCGAAAGCATGGGTGCGAAAGTAGTTGCGGGACGCGGCGAAGAAGGCATCTGCACCCACGAACGCCCCGAGTTGTTTGAGGACGCTCGCCCCCTTGGCGTAGGTGATGCCGTCGAAGTTGAGCTTCGCGGCCTCGAGGTCGGTGATGTCGGCGACGATCGGGTGAGTGGTCGGGAGCTGGTCCTGCAGGTATGCCCACGCTTTTCGTCGGTTGGCGAAGCTGACCCAGGCATCGGTGAATCGGGTCGCCTCGGCCGACGCGTACGCACCCATGAAGTCCGCGAAGGATTCCTTGAGCCACAGGTCGTCCCACCACTGCATCGTGACGAGGTCACCGAACCACATGTGCGCCATCTCGTGCAGAATCGTGTTTGCTCGGGCCTCGTACTGGGCTTCGGTTGCCGCAGAACGGAATACATACGATTCGGTGAACGTGACGAGGCCTGGGTTCTCCATCGCGCCGAGGTTGTATTCGGGGACGAAGATCTGGTCGTACTTTCCGAACGGGTACGGGTAGTCGAACTTGTCGTGAAAGAAGTCCAGGCCCTGCTTCGTGATGTCGAAGATGTCCTCGGCATCGAAGTATTCGGCGAGCGACGCCCGGCAATACGCGCCGAGAGGGACGGTGAGTTCACCTCTTGTCCAGGACGATTGGACGCGGTGATACGGACCGGCCGCAATCGCGGTGATGTAGGTCGATATCGGCAGGGTGGGAGCGAAGGTGGTGACAGTGTCGGCAGTGACTCCCTCACGGTTCGACAGCACGGTCCACGTCGGTGGAGCCGTCACCGTCAGAGTGAAGGGCGCTTTGAGGTCCGGTTGCTCGAAGTTCGCGAACACCCGGCGTGCATCGGCAGGTTCGTACTGCGTGTAGAGATAGACGTTGTCGTCGACAGGATCGACGAACCGATGCAGTCCTTCACCCGACCGGCTGTACCGTCCGCGCGCGCGAATCCGGACGATGTTGTGCTCGGCGAGCCCCACCATTTGAATCCGTGAGCCGTCGTAATCGACCGCCGCGTCGATGCCGTTGACAGTGACCTCGTCGACCGAGGCACCGATGAAATCGACCCATGTCGCCGCTGTGGTCGCGTCGAATTCGATGGTCGTCACTGTCTCGAAGGTGTCGAGGTCTGCGTCCTCTGCGCGCAGAAGATCCAGGTGAACGCGATAGTTCACCCCGCCGATGTGGCGCGATCGCCTGCGAGTTTCGGTCCGGGTCAGATTCGCGGTGCTCACCGAACCAACCTAGGTGATCGAATCTTCACAGGGTCGGCGCAGTGAAGTAGTGGCGTCCGAGTGGGTCGACGATGTGCAGCACCCCTTCCGGTAGTAGTTCCGTGTGCCAGAGTTTGCGCGTTTTCAGGTTGTGGTGGAGTCGACAGCGCGGGCCGATGTTCGTCGAGATCGTCCACCCCCCTCGCTCCGGATTCTGCCGATCGAACTCGACGACGTGGTCGAGGTCGCACCGGTCCGAAGGCACGTCGCATCCAGGATGCAGGCAGTACGGATGGTCGGCGCGAACTCGCGCCGCGAGTGCCCTGCTCGGCTTGTAGGACAGTGCCCCCGGTGGCGGAACCGTCATGCCTCCGTGACCGTCGGGGTACAACGCGTGCACGCCGAGGGGATTGCTCTCGACGACGGCCCGCCAACGCTCGATCAGCGTCCCTCCTCCTGGTCGCGATCGCTGTGCCTTGTCGGGTGGTGCTGTGTCCCCGGGTGGCGCTGTGGCCGGTGGCGGTTGCCTGATCGGCCGCACCGGCCCCTGTGGCGCGGATTCCGAACTCGCAGTGGATGTCTCGTCGGATCCGGCTGTGTCGCTGGTCGAAGCGTCGGTCGCGCCAGCTGGCTGCGGCTCGTCGGCCTCGGGAATCGCGACGTCACCGCGGGAGGTCAGGCACGATGCGCACTGGCACATAAGTGCCTCGCCACGCATCAACGCATTGTGTGCTTCGCCTCGTCGTTGATCGGGGGATCGAGGATCCTCCGGGTGCAGGCGCGCGATCTCGCCGTCGATCCGTGAAATCTGTTCGTCGCTTCGCCATCGGTCATCACCGTGGTGAGGCTGGACATTCCTCGTGCTCGTCTCCGCAACCGGATTCGCTTCTCCGTGCGCGCAGCACGCTTGCGCACTTCGCGGTCCCAATCCGGATCGGCTTCGGTGAGCAGTCGATCGATCTCGCGCCCCAGAGCGCCCGGTGCCATCTCTCTGGCGGCCTTGAGGACCTCGGCTTCGATGTCGACCACCGTGTTCGGTCGAGCGTGGAGCAAGTGATCGTGAATCGTCCTGACCCGCTCCATGTCGAGTGAACCGTCGACGAATCGACGTTTCACCGATGGCTGCAATCGGCGCCACATCTGCACCTTGTTGTTGACCGACGCGAAGGTGGACGACAGTGCCGCCGCCAGCTCGCAGATCGCCGAGCTGTAGAGATCCTTTTCGGTCACTCCTGTGTCCCACGGCGAGGCGAATGCGGTTCGGCCGCGAACGTAGTCGTCCATGAGCGCCAGTTCCGATGCGGCAGCAGCGTTGATCGTTCTGCGCGCACCGAGAACGTCGGCGAGTGCAGAGTGATCGTCAGCCATCCATGTCGACTCGCGTAGCCCCATGTCACCCCCCAGCGACGAAGGGCCGAACACGTATTCGACCCGTTGCCGAGAAGTGTAGAACCGACCACCGACAAGTTCTGCCGCCCTGGTCGAGGCGCTCAGCGCGAGCGAACGGCCAAGGCGACATCGAGAGCCAGCAGGTAGTGATTGATGTCGATCGCTGCCCGAGAGCCTGCTGCCGCCGAATTGATCAATTGTGCAGGCGAATCCGAGACGTTGCCCGCGGCCCACAGTCCGTCCACGCTGGTGCGGCCGGTCGGGTCGGTTGCTACCCACCCGTTCTCCAGTCGCGCGCAACCGATCCGGGTCAGCAGACCGTCGTTGGGGACGAATGTCGGGCCGACGAAGACGACCGCTCTGGGAACGACGCTGCCGTCGGTGAGTTCGACGCCGGCGACGATGCCGTCTTCCGTGACGAGCCGAGAGACGGGGACGTCCACGATTCCGACCGATCGGGCGTCGAGTCCGATCCGTTCGTCTTCGGTCAGCTCGATCCCGTTGGTGAAGAAGATGACGTCCGAGGACCATTGGCGAATCAGCGAGGCCTGATGGACGGTGAACGGTCGATTCGATCCGCCGATCACGGCAATGGGTTGATCTCGCACCTCGTAGCCGTGGCAGTACGGACAATGCAAGACCCCTGAGCCCCAATGCTCCCGTACGCCCGGAATGTCGGGCAGCTCGTCGCGGAGACCGGTGGCCACCAGTATCGATCGAGAATCCAGAACCGAGCCACTCTCGAGGTGAACCGTGAATCCGTCGTCGATGCGAGTGACATTGTCCTGCACTAGCTCCCCGCCGTAGCGGAGCACTTCCCGGATTCCCTCCTGGCGTAGCTCGTGCGGCGATGCGCCATCACGCGACAGGAAACCGTGAACATGATCGGCAGGCGCATTGCGTGGATGCCCGGCGTCGACCAGGACCACTCGCCGGCGAGCGCGGGCCAACAGTGTTGAGGCACTGAGCCCGGCGGGTCCGCCGCCGACCACCACGGTGTCGTACGTCAAGAGGGCTCCTCGAAGTCGATGGGCTAGAGTCTGAACGTAGCAGGACTGTCAACTGGTTAACAACATTGGTGGTGACGATGACCGACGCATCGCTTCGTGAACTGACCTGCACACGGTGGGCCGAATCCAACCCCGGCCTCGACGCCTCGCCGATGCGGGTGGTTGCCCAGATCAAGCGCATCGTCGCGCTCCTCGAGTTGGCCGTCGAACCAATCTATGCCGAGGCAGGCGTCACGGTCGCCGAGGTCGAACTGATGGTGCCGCTGCGCTACGGCACGGAACCCGTGACGGCGGTGCGGCTGGCGGAGCTACTCGGTATGACTCGCGCCGGAGTCAGCAAGGCGTTGGGGAAGCTCGAGCGCCGCGGATTCCTCGAACGCATGCAGAACGCCGAGGATCGGAGGTCTGCGTCGATCACGTTGACCGACGCGGGCAAAGATGTTGTGGACGAAGTCTTTCCGCGCGAGCTTGCGGCTCACAGCCGATTGTTCGACGCATTGGGTGCGCGACGGGAGCGAGTCCTCGAAGCCCTGAACATATTGGCCGAGTCGATGGAAGACGGTGTGTCCTCGCAGTGATGACTCCGTCGAGCGGTAACGCCGCTACGCTCGGCATCACGTGCAGGGCAACCCCGGAGGCGGCACAGTGAACACCTTCCAGAAATCGGCAGCAGCGTTCAACAAGGTTTTCGTGGTCGTCATGAAGGCACCGGTGCTCGACAGAGTGCTCGGACGGTCGATGGGGATCCTGACCTATACCGGCCGGAAATCCGGCAAGGAGTTCTCACTGCCAGTGGCCTACAGGCGAACGGGCAATCACGTGAAAGTTGCCGTGGCCGTACCGGACAAGAAGAGCTGGTGGCGAAACTTCGAGAGCGACGGCGGTCGGGTCGATGTCGACCTCGCCGGCGTCCATCACTCCGGCCTTGCGTGGCGACTCGTGACGACCGTGGGCGGGTGACTGTCGACATCGACTTGGATCGCTGAGTCCGCGAGACGGCCGATCAGGCCTTGTCGGCATGGACTGCGATGAGTGCCGCCTGAACTCGGTTCCGAGCCCCGGTCGTCCGCAGGATCGACGTGATGTGGACTTTGACCGTGCCCTCGGCCAGATGTAATTCGGCGGCGATGTCAGAGTTGGACATGCCCCGGCCGATCAGCTGTATGACGTCCTGTTCGCGGGTAGTGAGTGCCCGAAAGGCATTCTGCGCCTGTACCTTGCGGTCGAGTCGTGCAACCGCCGAGTCGGTGAGAAGTCTTCGGGCCACAGCGGGTGAGAAGAACGCCCCTCCGTCCGACACGGCTCGGACGGCAAGGATCAGCTCGCGAGGGTCACCGGACTTGAGTACGAACCATCGGCACCGCAGTTCATGGCCTCCGACACGTAGTCGTCCTCACCGAATGTCGTCACGATGAGGCACGGCAAGGTCGAGTTGCCGCGCCGCAGTTCGCGGAGAACCTCGAGTCCGGACAGCTCGGGCATTCGGATATCGAGCAATGCGACGTCGAGCAAGCGTGAGCGTGTCATGTCCAGTGCTTCGCGTCCGGTGGCGGCCTCGCAAACGACGTTCAGATCCGGTTCGGTACCGAGGATCCCGATGATGCCGGCGCGGACGAGTGGTTCGTCGTCGGCGATCAGGATTCGGATCTGTCCCGATCGAGTGCCGTTCACTCCGAGATCAGGCTTACTTCGGACACGGTGTCGCCGTTGTAACAGATGCGATAGCGGTTACCGGACGAGTCCGCGAATCGATCCGCGGTGACGGCATACAAGTGGCACTCACCTGTTCCCCCGGCCTCGCCGGGTAGTTCGTGTTCGGGTAGCACGCCGTCGGCGTCGTCTCGGCTGTTGCCCACGCTGATATTCTGGAAGTCGTCCTCCGACAGTACAGTTCGCCGAGCCTCGAACCAGTTGAAGCTCTCCACGGCCGCCAGCATCGACACGGCGACAAGTGCAGCGCCGACGAGTAGCAGCCGTCCGCGACGCCGGGCTCGCGTGAGACCGGCGATGTCGTCCTCCGGTGACATGTCCATCGGGTCCATCGGCAACGGTCTGTGCGGAATCCGAGCACGGAGATCGAATTCGCCCTCGCTCAGGTCGACCCGTAGGTCGCCTCCGCTGCGGCGCAAAAGATCTGCCGTGGATTGGAGTCCGGTGCCCCGACCGAACTCAGCGGTGTTCTCGACGGGGTTGCGTACGTGCACAGACGAATACGCCCCGTCTCCGGCGATCTCGACGGTGATCGGGAGTCCCGGTGCGTGCTTGCTTGCGTTGGTCAAGGCTTCCTGCAACACTCGAAACAGTGGGTTGTGAGCCGCTTCCGGGAGGTTCGGCACGTCGACCGTGCTCGTCACCTCGACGTCGACGCCAGATTCACGAGCACGCTGGATCAACGCGTCCACGGTGTCGCGGCGAGGCAGGCCCGGTGCTGCTCCGACCCTCAGCGATTCCACCGAGTCGCCCAGCCGTTCCACCGCACGGGCGAGCTGCTTTCGTGCGGTACCCACCGATTCCTGTGCCGAGGGCGTCAGTGTGGAGTCGAGCTCGAGGCGGCCGAGATCGAGGGCTACCAGACTCAGGGAATGCCCGAGGTCGTCGTGCAGGGACTCCGCGAGCTCGAGTCGCTCCTTGGCTCGATCCCGTTCCGCGGCAGCGTTCTACGCTGTCGCGCTGCAGTCAATTCCTCGGCGGCCTGGTTGCGCACCTGCGTGCGGAGTTGCCAGGCGAAGCCGGCCAGCCACGGAACTCCCATGCGTAGCGAGGCGTAGAGAACGTCCCGGGGCAGCTCTGTCCACACACTGCCCCAGGCGACCAGGACTGCAATCAGAACGGACGCGCCCAGAATCCAGGCGACGGCGATGCGTCGGAAGGGGTTCGGGCCAAGCCCGATAATCGCTGCACACACGGCGACGGCCGCAGCGGTCCACGGGCCCGGACTCGGCACGGACGTGAGCGCGACGAGAGCGACGATCATCAGTGCGGTCGCCGCGCGGCAACGTGTGGACGACGCATCGACCGTGTTCATGTCTCACATCCTCGACGATGGGCGCGCCGTCCGACTAGTACCAGGGTCATAGTCAGGTATCGACTTCGGCCAGATCTACCGGGCTTCGACCCTTCGTAGCGTCCTGAGCATGAATTCGAGACGAAGGCCGACCATCAACTCCTACTGCGGTTTTGCCCTCGCAGCGGCTGTACTTCTCTGTCTGTCCGCGCTGACCTTTCCGATCCGCGAGCCACTGTTCCGTTCGGTGGTCCGAATGTCGGACACGGCGTTGCCGCACGCGCTGATTGCGGCAGTGGCCGAGATCGGATTGCTCGTCTCGGTGGCGTCTGCGATTGTCCTCGCAGCTTGGACCTGGTTGCGGGATCGGGAATCGTTCGGGGTGCTGGTCGCGGGCGGCTGCGGGGTGGTGGCCGCCTACCTCGCCAGCGAGGTAGTGAAGGTTCTTGTGGCCCAAGCCCGGCCATGCCGGACAATCGATGTGTCCATCGTCATTGCCTGCCCCGACATCGATGATTGGTCATGGCCGTCCAATCACGCCGTGCTCGCAGCAGCTGTAGCGACGGCCTGCGTCCTGACTGTGCCTCGGAGCGCGTGGGTGGTATGTCCGGCGGCTGTGCTGATCGCGGCCGCAAGGGTGTCGGCCGGAGTCCACTATCCGCACGACGTGCTGGCGGGGCTCGGTTTCGGCATCGTCGTCGTGCTGTCGACGGTGCCACTCCTGCGGCGGCTGCACACCACTCTGTCAATCAAGGTTGACAAGAATCGGGTTGTCAACCTAGATTGACGTCATGACCGAAGCCACCGCACTCGCCGCTGCAGCGAGCAGTCCCGACCCTGCCGAAGGGCTTCGCGCGGTGCTCGCACTGCGTCGCCTGCTCGAACGCCTGGAAGCCGTCCAGGTTCGCAACGCCCGCAACCAGGGATGGCCCTGGCAAGCGATAGCCGACTCTCTCGAGATCAGTAGACAGGCCGTGCACAAGAAGTACGGTGGGAAAGGAAGGTAGACCATGTTCGAAAAGTTCACTGCTGCAGCTCGACTCACCGTGATCGATGCGCAGGAGGTTGCGCGCGAGATGGGAGCGCCTCGCATCTGCGTCGAGCACCTGTTGCTCGCCGCACTGGACGGTGCTGACGAATCACTGAAGACTCGAATGTCGACATTGGGGGTTGCCTCCGATGCCGTTCGCTCGGCATTGCGAGCCGATTCGGCCCTGGGTTCTGAAGACGCACGTGCGCTCGAGTCGATCGGAATTGATCTGAACGCCGTCGTTTCGCAGGTCGACGCCGCATTCGGCGCGGGTGCTCTCGATCGCAACAGCGAACAGACCAGGAAGCATTTGCCATTCGACAAAGCTGCGAAAAGCGCTCTCCGACAGTCGCTGAAAGAAGCAGTTGCACTTCGCGATCGCGAGATCGGAGTCGCTCACGTCCTGCTCGGTGTTTTTGGGCAAGACGAGCTGGCCGCCAGCTCGCTGTTGCCTGTGGGAGTCACTCTGGATGCGGTACGTGCCACGATCTCTACCTCGACGCCATAGCTCTCGGCCGTCTGCGACTCTACGATGGCGCCATGAACTTCTTGATTCGGCTCGTGATCAACGCCGTTGCCATCTGGGTTGCCAAAGAATTCGTGGACGGCATCACTGTCACCAGTTCGGGGCGAGGCGACGGCTGGGACATCGTGGTGCTGCTCGGTATCGCGGCCGTGTTGACGGTCGTCAATGCGTTCATCAAGCCGCTGGTGCAGCTCATGTCGCTGCCGTTGCTGATTCTGACTCTCGGGCTGTTCACTCTCGTGATCAACGCGTTGATGCTGTTGTTGACGGGCTGGCTGTCGTCGCAGACCGGCTACGGTCTCGAGATCGTCGGTTTCGCCGCCGCGTTCTGGGGCGCGATCATCATCTCGATCGTGAACTTCCTGTTGGGCGCGTTCGTGCCCGACAAGCGTTAGGCGAAGGCCAACGCAACGCCGGTGCTCGCGCCCCAGACGAGCATCGCCAGGCCCGAATCGCGCAGCGCCGGAATCAGCTCGAATCCATGAGCTCCCTTGCGTACCGGGGAATTCGCGCGAGCGGCGAAGGGAAGCGCGAGCAGGCCCACCAGTGCCCATGGGGTGCGAGCAATCAGAGCGACGGTCATCGCGAACGGCACCACCAGCAACGCGAGATGCAGGTAGCGAGTGCGGGTGTCGCCCAATCGCACTGCGAGAGTGAGCTTCCCGGATTCGGTGTCGGTGGGGATGTCGCGCAAGTTGTTGGCGACCAGGACTGCACTCGAGAACGATCCGACAGCCACCGCTGCCAACGCTCCCGCCCAGTCGATCTGCTCGGCTTGCACGAACTGGGTGCCGAGAACGGCAACGAGACCGAAGAACACGAACACGGCGATCTCGCCGAAACCACTGTAGCCGTACGGCTTCGAGCCGCCGGTGTAGTACCAGGCGCCGGCGATGCAGACGAGCCCGACGATGACCAGCCACCACGCGCTGGTCGCAGCCAGGACCAGTCCGGCCACTGCGCCGACTGCGAAGCAACCGATGGCGGCCTTCTTGACGGCCCCGGCGGACGCGGCCTTCGAGCCGACCAGTCTCAGGGGCCCGACTCGATCGTCGTCGGTGCCACGGATTCCGTCGGAGTAATCGTTGGCGAAGTTGACGCCGACAATCAGAGCCAGCGAGACGACCAGCGCCAGCAGGGCCTTCCACCACACTCCTCCGTCCACCGACACGGCCGCGCCGGTGCCGACGAGGACGGGGGCGATCGCATTCGGGAGTGTGCGCGGTCGCGCACCTTCGATCCATTGCGCAGTGGTGGCCATGAGCGACGATCTTTCCGTATGTGTCCGACGGGTGAGAACGCGGCCGGTCAGAACGGCAGGCGCGGCAATACCGGCAGCGGGATGACGGGCATCTGGACACCGGGAATCTGTGGCAGGGGCACCGTGGGGGGAGGCGGAGGCGGCGGCGGGTAGTAGTGCGGCTGCTGGTACTGCACGTAGGGCGCTGCATCGGCGGCAGCAGGTGCAGGTGCGGTGGTGGTCGGTGGGGGAGGTGGGATATCGGGGGGGCGGCGACGATGTGGCCGTCGTGGTGCTGGTGGCGGCAGGCGTCGTGGTTTGTGGAACCGACTCACCGACGCTGGCGGGCGTGCTCAGCGGTTGACTCTCGTCGCTGGATCCGAGTGCGGTGAACAGTCCGATCGCGGCGATGACGCCTGCGATCA